>CASBQH010000431.1 GCA_949127695.1 Synechococcales cyanobacterium PMM_0073 | reverse complement strand
TCGGGCGCAAATATTTGGGGCAAGCTCAAAACTGTCAGCCAAATTGCGGCGATTGCCCTGCTGATTGCGCCGCTGGAATCAGACTGGCAGCTGCCCGGACTGATTGCCTTTTGGCTATCGGTGGTGCTCACGCTGATTTCGGGCGCAATTTACCTGCTGCCTGCCGAAAAAGCCGCCTGATATCTGGAGTGAGACATGGAGACAGATCACAAGCGTTCTGGCCGAAACTCGCTAATATCCGAGTGATCTGAGCCTTAATTCTTTCCAGGAGTTCTGTCTTGAAATTTACTCAGCCGCTGCTGCTCTCACTCGCGCTGCTGGCTTGCGCCGTCACCCCACTGGCGCAAGCCCAATCCGAAATTCGGCGGGGCATCTTGCCGCTGACTCGTTTTAACGACTGGGAAAATCAGTCTGAGATCACGCTCTCGGCTGGGCTTTTAAGCGCTCTGGAAACCGACCCGAATTTTGAGGGCGACTATAGCTTTGTCTATGACGAGGCAGCGCAGATCCTTGACGGCTACCGGGTGGTGGAGCGCGCCGGGTATTTTCCGGAAAACGCCGGAATTCCGCGTGACCAGCAGCTTGCCCGCGCTGAGGCCGTCTACCGCTTTTATACCTTGCCCGATCGCAGTGGCCTAATCCTCTACCGGACGCCGCTAGAAGACACCGCCCGCTACATAATTCGTCGATCGGGCACGGGCTTTTTGCTGCCGCAGTAGCTATTGCAATATATTGCAATATATTGCAACATAAGGAGCTGACGACCAGATGGCGCTTCAAGATGCCGAACTCCTAGAGAAGATTCGACAGCAGTTTGAGACTGCTCCATACCCCAACATGCCACTCGAACTGTCAGCCAAGAGCGATGCCAATCTGCTCTATGCCAACAGCTTCGTAACGCCTTTTTACCTCCGTAACCAGCAGCTAGCCAGTCCTAAAGATCTGGCCATTCTAGATGTAGGTTGCGGTACGGGCTACAAAACATTAGTCTTAGCCGAGGCCAATCCAGGCGCAGCAATTTTTGGGATTGATCTGTCAGCCAAATCGATTCAGCTGGCACAACAGCGGCTGCGGTTTCATGGATTCGCTGAGGCGCAGTTTCAGGTTCTGTCTCTGTTTGATCTAGAACAGCTAGACCAGCAGTTTGACTATATCAACTGCGACGAAGTGCTGTATTTGATGCCAGATCTAGCCCAAACCTTGCAGATTCTCAAAACTAAGCTGAAGCCCCAGGGCATCTTGCGCGGCAATTTGCACAGTCTCTTTCAGCGATATCACTATTTTCGAGCGCAGGAGCTTTTTACCGCACTGGGGCTGATGCAGGGCAATCCGGGGCAGCAGGAAATCGAGATTGTTTTAGAGACAATGCGAGGACTCTCAGATGATGTGCCGCTGAAACAGCAAACTTGGAGCGCTAAGCAGGCCGATCAAGAGCCGCAGGACTATGTGCTGATGAACTATCTGTTTCATGGCGATCAGGGCTATACGATCCCCGATCTGTTTGAGGCTTTAGATCAAGCAGATCTAGAATTTATCTGCATGACCAATCAGCGCAGCTGGGATCTCGCCCGTCTGTTTCAAGATCCACAGAATCTGCCGCCATTTTGGCAAGAAAATCTGCCTAAGCTCTCAATTCAAGAACAGCTCCAACTCTTTGAGCTAATTGCTCCAATCCATCGTCTGCTTGACTTTTGGGTTGGGCAGGCTGGCCAAACACCCGCATGGAAGCCGCCTGCTAGCTGGACAGATAAAGACTGGGAGACCGCGCGAGTCAGACTCCATCCGCAGCTGCAAACGCCCACGGTCAAAGCGGCGATTACCGCAGCTATCCGGCAGCAGCAGCAGTTTGATTTGACCCCCTATTTGACCGCTGCCGCGCCTGACCAAGTGCGGGTTGCAATCAGTCCCTATATTGCGGCCTGCCTGCTGCCGCTGTGGGACGCGCCTCAGCAATTTCCGGCACTCGTCAAGCGTATCCTCAAAATCTATGCCTGTGACCCAATTACGCTTAAGCCCGCCAGCCCACAGCGCACCAGTCAAGAACTTCGCAACACGCTGATCAACTTAGAAAAATATCTCTATCTGCTAATCACCCGGCTTCCTCAATAGCGCCAGCTCACGGCTCTGTCCTTGCCGACCGCGCGGCTGCCCGCCTGCCGCAGTGGGCGCTCACGAGCCGCGAGCCGGGTCATAGGCTCAGCATCCGCAGGCGCAGAGAGGCAAGATGCGGCCAAGATGCAGCCAGTATAATAAGGCATTGAGCTTGGCGATTGGCAATGACGCAGCAACTTCTTAACGACGAAATTAGGCATGAGCTTGACATCAGCCATTTAGTGATTGAAGACGATACCCCAGTGGATAATTTTCAATCCGAAGTCCAACAGCGGCTGTTAGTCGAACCCCTCTATAGCGCCAAAGCCCTACCCGCTCCCTTCTTGGCGGCGGCTAACGTGGGGCTGTTCTACAAGCTCAAAGGCGAGCCAATTGTCCCAGATATGCTGCTGAGTCTGGGAGTCCAGCGGGCTGAAGACTTTGCCCAGCGCCGCAATCGCTCTTACTTTGTCTGGGAATTTGGCAAAGTTCCAGAAGTCTGCATCGAAATTGTCTCAAATCAAGAAGGCGACGAGCTTACCCTGAGCCAAAAATCACGTCAGAAGGGAAAAACAGCCGCCAAGCAAGTGATCTATGCCCAAATCGGCATCCGCTACTATGTCGTATTTGACCCCCTTCAGCAGATTCAAAGCCGCGATGCCATGAATAGCGCCCTGCTGCGCGTCTGGTCAATTTCAGCCGATGGCTACAGCGAACTCACACCGCCATCAGGCGTGAGCACAATTGGCCAATCGGTCTGGCTGAATGCAGTCGGGCTAGGACTGACGCTCTGGGAAGGTGAATTTGAGGAAGACATTCCCCGGCTCTGGCTGCGATGGTGCAACCAAGCTGGGCAAGTCATCCCCACTGGGGCAGAGCGAGCCGCAGGAGCCGAAGCGCGAGCCGCAGTGGCAGAAGCGCGAGCCGTAGGGGCAGAAGTGCGAGCCGTAGGGGCAGAAGTGCGAGCCGTAGGGGCAGAGACAAGAGCGGAAAATGCAGAAGCAAAGGCTGTCCGACTGGCAGAACGACTGCAAGCGCTGGGAATCAACCCAGACGGAGTTTGATTCATCATGCTCAGGCTAGATAGCTACAGCTGCCGCTGCTGCGCCTGCTTTGCGGCCTGCCAGAGCTGCTCCTGCTCCGCTAGGCTGTAGTCGCTGAGGGCGCGTCCTGCTAGCGATTGCTCAATATGGCTAAACCGCTGCACAAATCGCTGGTTAGTGCCCTGCAAAGCGGCCTCTGGGTCGAGTCCATACCAGCGCGCCAGATTCACAATTGTAAACAGCAGATCGCCTAGCTCAGCCTGCTGCTCGGC
>CASBQH010000430.1 GCA_949127695.1 Synechococcales cyanobacterium PMM_0073 | reverse complement strand
GGTCTTGCTCATCGCCAATTTCGGCTTCTAGGCGCAGGCAATCATATTCGCTGGCCTGCTGAGCCTGCTGGCGGATCTGGTCAATTTCCTGCTGCTGATTCAGCAGATCAAACGAGCGACTCAGCTCGGCCTGAATTGGCTCCGGTGCAGCGATGGCGGCAGTCAGCTGAGCCAGCAGCGATTGCAGCTGCTCGGCCTGCTCGGCGTCAAGCGCGGTCATTTGCTGAAGCTCAGACTGGCGCTCTTCTAGTCGGTTGGTTTCGCCCCGCAGCTGTGCCCAAGCGCCCTCCAGCTCCTGGCTTTTTCGCTCAAATTCTTCGCGCAGCTGATTCACTTCGCCACGAGAGGTCTCAATCTCTGTGCGCTCGGACTCTAAGCGCTGCAAGTCTTCTTCGATCTGTTGCAGCTGGTCTTGAGCCGCCTCAATCTCCATCTCACGCCGGTTCAGCTCCTGGCTTTGATAGGTGAGTGACTGCTTCCACTGATCAATTTCAGCTTCTTGCGTCTTCGATTTTTCCTGAATCCGCGAAAAGTTTTGCAAGATGCTGACCAGCTGGCGTCCGGCTTCGGCATGGCGCTGCACCTGCTTGCCAGCCGATAGCTCGACCATTACCAGCGCCCCAGCCCCATAGCTGAGGTCATCGGGAGCCGTAATAGTCTCTTCGCCCGACACAGGAGTCCAGCTCAGCTCTGAACGCTGACAGGCCAACAGCTTCAGCTCAGGTCGGCTACTGCCAATTACCCGGGCTTTTCTCAATACTTCCGCTAGATACAGCACGCCAAAAATCCTCTTCTCTGTCTATGCTCAAACTATGCTCAAATTTCAACAGCTGTTTGCTTCAGCGAATTTCGTAAACTCTGTCAGTTCGGAAGTCTGCCTGTCAATCTTACTGCGATCTGAAGGCTGAGTGCTGCTGGCCGCTCTAAACCCAGGCTACGCTTCAGACTGCCTGTAACCGCATTGTGCCCGTACTGTAAATGTACATGCCAAGATTAATCTCTGCACAGGATTTACCCACAGAAGGCTGAAGATTTTAGCTTGACCTGAACTTTAGGGGCATCCTCTCTAATATCCCACCTGCTGCTAAAGTTCCCGAAATGGTGCAGGCTGCATCAGGCTGCTGTATGCAGAGCGCTATAGTGATGAAACACACTTGGCAGCGTTTCTCAAGAGTGTTAGATTAGCTGGCTGAGCAGTTTTAGCCCAGACTGAAGAATTTTAAGTTTGCAGGATCAGAACAGGCTGTTTGCAGGAAAGGCCAAATGCAGGGCAAACTCAACGAGATTGATATTCGGAGCATTTTGCAGCTGATTGAGCTAGGGCAGCGCACGGGCGAGCTGTTTGTCGAGGCACATGGCTTTGCTCAGAGTGCTCACGGGGTGCATGGCGCTCACAGTTTGGGCAGCAGCTCCGGTCGAGAATCGATTGGCCATTCGCTCCACCGCAGCCCCCAGATTGCTCAGTCCTGGTTTGCGTTTTTTCTTAACGGCCAGATTATCTATGCGGGCAACAGCAGCTATGCCGGAGATAGCGCCGCCAATCTCTCGCGACTGCGCGACTATCTGCGGCGCTACAAAATTGACCCAGTACTCAGCTCAACCGACTCAGCCATTGCTAGCCTCAGCGCACCGGAATACGGCTATCTCTGGAACTTGCTCGAAACCCACGTCCTGACACCTGAGCAAGGGCGAACCATTTTGCAGAGCATGGTGCAAGAAACCCTGTTTGACCTGCTCAGCCTGCATCAAGGCTCATTTATCTTTGAGCTGGGTTCAGCGCTGGCACCGCAGCTGGTGACGCTAGAAATTGCGCCGCTGACGGCTCAGATTGTGAAGCAGGTGCAGGAATGGAAGCAGTTTCATCCCCATATTCAGTCCCCCGAACAGTGCCCAGCGGTGGCTGATGCCGCCCAGCTCCGCAAGAGCCTGACTGAGGTGAGCTTTGAAGCGCTAGACCGCTGGGCAGATGGCAAAACCTCGCTGCGGCAGATGGCGCGCTACCTCAACCGCGATGTCGTGGCGGTCGCCAAGACAATCTATCCCTATCTGCGGCAAGGCTCGGTGCATCTGTTGGCTCCGCCTGCCTCAGAGCCAGCCCTGAGACGGCAGAGCAGCGATACGCCCCGCGTGGTCTGCATTGACGATGGCGCGGCGGTGCGAGCGGCGGTAGAGCAAATTTTGAGCCAGCATGGCTATGAAGTCACTAGCATTAGCAACCCGCTGAAGGCGCTGAGCTTGGTCTTTCAGCTCAAGCCTGATTTGATCCTGTGCGACATTACCATGCCAGAGCTAGATGGCTATGAAATCTGCGCGATGCTGCGAAAGTCAACGGCCTTTCGTGCTGTGCCGATTGTGATGCTAACTGGCAAAGACGGCTTCATCGACCGAGTCAAAGCCCGGATGGTGGGCGCAACTGACTATTTAACCAAGCCATTTGGGGAAGGGGAGCTGCTGATGCTGATTGAAAAATACATTGGCGCTGGCGATCCTGATCGCCCTAAGCCCGATCAGCTGCTGGCTGATGCCATTGAAGGCGAGCGGGATCTAGATCTAAATTTTGCTCCCAAGCCAGTTCAGCCATAGTTTTGAGTCTGCATCTGAATCCGGAGAGCACCAGCGCTAAATTGCCGATTGACTCAGCGGTTTTCCGTAAAAGATTCGCAAAAAATCTGTAAAGCCAGCGAGAGAAATGTCAGGAATTGCCTGAGGAACTCTACAGAATTCTACGAAAAAGATTCAGATCAGAGTGAACAAGTTTTAATGGTAGTAGCAGGAGGCGCGAGTCGGCTGCTGAAAGACTTGCCGCACTAGGCTGACCCATTCAAGCTTGCACTTAGCAGGGACATGCACGATGAGCACCGTTTTAGTTGTAGAAGATAGTCCTGCCCAGCAGGCCATGATTGCCGATCTGCTCAAGGGCAGCGGCTTAGATGTCACCAGCGCCAGTGATGGGGTTGAAGCATTAGAGCAAATTCAGGGGCATCGACCGGATTTGATTGTGCTAGATATTGTCATGCCTCGGATGAATGGCTACGAAGTCTGCCGTCGGCTGAAAGCTGATCCCAAAACTCAGCATTTGCCGATTGTGATGTGCTCTTCAAAAGGCGAGGAGTTTGATCGCTATTGGGGCATGAAACAAGGCGCAGATGCCTATATTGCCAAGCCGTTTCAGCCCACAGAACTGGTCGGAACCGTCAAACAGCTGCTGCGCGGCTAGCTCAATTGAGCTGGTGCAAATCGGTTTCGGCTCAGCTGGTCTTAGACTATTCTGCTCAGGCCAATTCTGAGGCCAAGATAGTTGCAAAATTGCCTGAGCTTGAGCAATAAATTAAGAGATACGAAATATTTTTGCTTGGGTAGGTTAAAAATATAGGGAATTCTATGATTTCTACCGCAAATTGAATGCCAATCAGTTGAGTGCCAACAAATTGAGTCAAGCCAAATGATCGGAAGTCCAGATTTTTTAACTGGGAAAGGACAAGACCAAGCGCCAGAGTTCCAGCAGTTGGAAAGCCCTGAAGGTGAACTGCACCTGCGGTTTTTTGTCACTTCGGGTGAAGAATTTGCCCTGCCAGCCTCCGGGATTCGGGAGGTGTTTTCTTCCCCCCCTGACCGGATTACGCCAATTCCCAACGTCTCGCCGCTGCTGCTGGGCACGCTCAACGTCCGGGGACGGGTGATTTGGGTGGCAGATCTAGGGCAGTTTTTGGGAGAAGCAACGCCGCTTAGCACTGATCGAGCCGAGATTTCGGTGATTGCCATCGAAGATCAAGACATGATGGTAGGGCTAGCCGTAGAGCGCATTATTGGCATGGCTTGGCTAGATATTGAAGAGATTCAAATGCCAACTAACGTGCCGGACGGCATGGCTCCTTTCCTGAGGGGCGAATGGCTCATGGGTGAGGGTAAAAACCCACTGCTGCGGCTGCTCGATCAGGTGGCCATTCTGCGCTCAGCTCGCTGGGCGGCTTGAGTCAGGGGGTAAAACAAGATGTAAATCAGACGGGGCATGGCAGGCGGCGTAGAGCACAGAGCTTAATTTCGGACACTCGCATGGGCAGGAGAAGCAAGATGGCATCAGGTACAAAATTCGCAGACGAGTATAAGCAAGCCGAAAGAGCCTATATGCTCGGCAGCTATGAGGAGGCGGCTTCGATTATTGACCAATTGGCCGAGAGCCATGCTGCTGATCCCAACGTTTGTCTGCTGCGGGGACATATCTATTGCTACGGTCTCCAGCAGTTTGATCGAGCTCGCGAGCAGTATCAGTCTGTGCTGAATCTGACCACAGACCAGGAATATCTCAACTATGCCAACAAAGGGCTAGCTGATGCTGAGGAGATGAGTCTCAGCGAGGCGGCAGGCGCTGCCCAAGACGCTCCCAATGACTCTATCGGCAGCGCTGAGCCAGATTTGGCTGAAGATCTGTTCACTAGCCCAGTTGCCCAGCCTGATGGCACAGCTGACCCATTTGCCGATATTGATCGAGACTTTGCCAGCACCGCAGATGCTCAGATCTCGCCCTTGGGCAGCGGCGATCTGGGCTGGCAGGGTGACTCTACCCCGATTGACGACCTGGGTGACGACCTCGATTTTGCCGATTTAAATCTGGACAGCGTCGATGATCTGCGAGAGCTCAGCGGTGGCCAGATCGACTACCCAAGCGGCAATCCATTTGCGGCTCCTAGCTCTGCGTTAAACGATCCTGACAGCCCGTCTGCCGCAGCCTATGCCAATCCGTTTGCGGCCAGTGAAACCAGCTCACTCGAAGATTTTGACGATGTCTTCCCGCCTGAATCGACTGGCTCAGCCGCCTATGCCAGCCCAGAAATTAGCGATCCAGATGACTCCTTCTCGCTAGATGAATTTGAAACAGCAGCGCCAGAGGAGCCTAGCTCAACCGCTTCATTTCGGCGGCAGTTTGGCCAGCAGGCTTCAGATGATGAAACGCTGTTTATGGGCATGGATGATCAGGAGCCAGAAGACGAAGCCGCGCCCTATTCTGTCGAGCAGTTTGACGAAGCCGGCTCTTCAACCGCCTATGGAGCCAGCTTCTATGACGATGATGACCATACCTTTGTGGCCAACAGCAGCGGCTACAGCTTTGATCAAGCAGACGACCGCGAGTTTTCTACCAGCGAAGAGCCGTCGCTCGAAGATACGCCGCCCTCTGGCGGACGCAGCAGCGTTGACTTTTTAGACGAATTTGACGAATTTGACGATCTGGGCAGTCTGCCGGATTTCGACCTGTCTGATAATTCGGTCGATTTTACCAGTCCTTCGCTGGGCAGCAGCTCTAGCGCCATTTCTACGGCCTCCAATACCTCCAGCTTTGACTTTAGCGAGGTCGATTCGGCGCTGCTGCGCGAGGATGACGCTTTCCCGCTAGCCAATTCAGCCGAGCCGCTGCCCACCTTTACCCAAGGCGATAGCCACAGTCTGGAGCCGGAAGTTTCAGTTGAGCAGGGCTGGACAGCGCCGCTGGAAAATGCCCCTTTGGCCAACAAAAAATGGATTATCGGCGGCGTCACCGGCACCATTTCGATGCTGGCGGTAGCGGCGATC
>CASBQH010000429.1 GCA_949127695.1 Synechococcales cyanobacterium PMM_0073 | reverse complement strand
GTTTAGGCCAGTCGGAGAAAAGGTGGCTGAATTTTCAGACTCTGGGTTTGTTGATTTTGCTGTTGGTGATTCAGTCACTGTGCTTTACCTAAAAGATACTCAAAGCCCTCTCGGTTTCCGAACTAGGATTGATACAGCAGGCGTTCTGTGGTTTCAACCTATCGTATTCACATGGATAGGCGGAGGATTGCTGATTGGCCGTCTTTGGATCAAGCGTCGAGATCAATTACAGCCGTAAAAATCAGCCTCTCGCTAGCTGAGCGCAGCCGCTAAACTATCCCCGCTGATAGCGCATTCCCGGCAGCTGCGAAATCAGCCCAATAATTTCCAGCTGCGCCAGAGCGCTGAGCACCGTACCCGTGGATAGGTCAGCTTTCTGGACAATCGTATCCACTGCGACCGGTTCGAGCGTCACTGCCTGAAACACCTGCTGAAGCTCAGGATCAAGATCGGGAACTAGGCCGGGAATGGCCGCTTCAGGCAGCGGTGCCTCTGGCTTGAGCAACGGCGGCAAGGTGCCCAGCATTTTCAGCAGCTCGGTTTCTCCCAAAATCACCTGTGCTCCCTGCGAAATCAGCATCAGACAGCCGCTAGCGCGATAGTTGTCGAGCGTCCCCGGTAGGGCATAGACCTCGCGGCCATATTCGTTGGCCAATCGCGCCGTAATCAGCGAACCTGACTTTTGGGGCGCTTCGATGACCAGCGTGGCGCGGCAGAGTCCGGCAATAATTCGGTTGCGGCGCGGAAAATGATTGCGGTCAGGCGGCGTGCCTGCCGGATGTTCGCTCAGCAGCAGCCCCTGATGCGCCACCTGCTCAGCCAGCCCCTGGTTAAACTGCGGATAGACAATATCTAGGCCAGTGCCCACCACCGCAATTGTGCGCCCCCCGGCATCGAGGCAGCTGCGGTGTGCCTCGGTATCAATGCCGTCAGCCAGACCCGAAACCACCGTCACGCCGGACTGAGCCAGGGCCGCACTTAGCCTTCTCGCCCAGCGTCTGCCGTAGTCAGAGGGCTTGCGCGTGCCGACAATGGCGACCGCAGGCTGGAGTCCGCGATTTTCTAAAAGCTCGACCCGGCCTTGATAGTAAAGCACTGGCGGCGCATCAGGAATTTCGAGCAGCCAGCGGGGATAGTCTGAGTCAATTGGCGTCCAGAAGTTGGGGTTGCGCTGCTGATGCTGTGCCAACAGCTCTTCTGGCTCAAATCGCCGCCGCTCTTTTACCACGACTGCGGCAGTATGTTCACCAATCCCGCCTACGGCCAAGAGTTCGTCATAGCTAGCATCCCAGGCGGCAGCCAGCGAGCCAAAATGCTCGTCGAGCCGTCGGATCGAAACTGCCCCCATGCCTGCCACCTGCGACCAGGCCAACCAAAATGCCCTTGCTGCCACGCCTTGCTCCTTCTGCCTGCCGTTTCAGCCTCAGTATGCCCAGGTTGGCGGGTTCACGCTTGTTTAGCCAGGCTTGGCCTGTTGAGATTGCTGAGCCTGCTGCTGCAAATACTCAAACACGCTCTTATCGCCAATATCAGGCGGAATCGGCTGAATTGCCTTACGGATGGCAAATACGACAAACAGCAGTGCCCATGCGGCCAACAGCCCCTGCTCGACTGCTAAGGGCAGCAGCCCCAGCCAGTGACTCAGCAGCAGCAGCGGCACAGTTGGCGTCAGCAGCTTGGTTTCTAGACGATTGAAGCAAAACGCCTCTTTGAAGAAAATGCCGGTCAGCGCCGCAAAGGTGAAGCCTATGCCTAAAATAGTCGCCGGATGCTGATAGACCGTCAGGGCAAATGGCTCTGGGTAAAAGTGCCCGATGGCCAAGGCCGCCAAGCTGCCAATTAGCCAGAAGACCTGAAGCGCTCGGTGCAGCGACACCATGTAGATATGAATCATCAGCAGGCTCACGCCTAGCCCCAGACTAAAGCCACTGTAGAGCAGCGTCAGCGCCAGCTGCACGGTTTGATTTTCGCCCTGCCAGAGCGCCAAACCAGCGCCAGCCGCGAAGCAAAGCGCCGCCACCATCAGCCCCGCTCGGTAAATGACCACACCCCGGCGGTCGCTGGGCGTAATCACAAACTCGCCAAACTGCCCTTGATAGGGAGCGGATTCGACGGGCATTAATTCTATCGGTTCTGTCAGGTTTGGCTGAGCTGCTTCCATGGGACTGCTGCCTTTGCAAAGAATCTCTATCTTTAGGATAGCGACTCGCGCTGCACTCGCGCTCTGTGATTCAGGTGCATATGCTTGGCTCCCGCTGAGGGTAGAGCTGAGAGCCAAGGCGGTTTGACCGATAGAGCGATAGTTGAGCAGGTGGGAGACTGCTACGCTAGCGGGTAAGCAAAATTGGAATGCAGGTTGCCCCATGAATCGCCCGATGAATCAACAGGTGGTCTTAATTACTGGCGCTTCTGGCGGAATTGGCGCGGCGCTGTCCCAGCTGTTGGCGACTCGATATCCCGGCATTCGACTGATGCTGGCGGCTCGCAGCCCAGATAAGCTGGCGGCTGTGGCCGAGACTTGCCGGACGGCTGGAGCTGAAGTTTGCTGGCTGCCGACTGATTTGGGGCAAACAGAGCAGGTGCAGGCGCTTGCTCAAAAAACAATCGATCAGTTTGGCCGAATTGACGCATTGGTGAATAATGCGGGCTATGGCCAGATGGGAGCCATTGAGCTAATCCCAACTGAGCTGGTGCGGCAGCAGTTTGAGGTAAACCTGCTAGGCGTGATTAGCCTGATTCAGGCGGTGATTCCGGTGATGCGGCAGCAGGGCGGCGGGCGGATTATTAACGTGAGTTCGATTGGAGGACGGGTTGCCTTCCCTTTAGGTGGCCTTTATAGCAGCTCGAAGTTTGCGCTGGAGGGGCTGAGTGATGCGCTGCGGATGGAGCTAGAGCCGTTTAACATCCGGGTCAGCGTGATTGAACCTGGTCCGGTCAAAACCGACTTTTTTGAGCGAGCCAGTCAGCAAATGCAGCAGGCTGTGGATGATCCAGCACAGACCCCCTACAGCGCGGCCTTGAGCGAAATGGACGGGCTGAACCAGCGTCTGATGCAGATGGCTTGGAGTTCAGAGCAGGTGGCTGAGGTGATGGTGAAAGCCTTGAGCGATCGCAGACCGAAGCCTCGCTATCTGGCCGCAACCGGCGGTAAGGTGATGCTGTGGCTGATGACCCAGCTGCTGCCCACTCGCGCGGTGGATGCGTTTTGGCAGCGCTTTTATGGAATTGATCGAGTTAAGCAAGACTGGCAGAAGCATCGGCCTGAGCGCTAGCGCTATCGAACGCTCACTGCCCCGAGCGCTCAGCCCCCCAGTTTTGAATCTTGAGCTGAGTCCTAATTCTAGAATGTTGGAAGCCAGAAGGCCAGGGCAGAGCGGGATTTTAGGCAATTGGGTAGCTCTTGCCAACCTGCTCTGTCTGGGCGGATGCCAATGCTGCAAATAAGCTAGAATCAGGGCGAGCGACTGTATCCACCGCTAGCAATTTGATGCTATGAACCGTAGACCCAAAGTGCCACCTCGTAACCCCCGTGATCGCTACGCTGACTCGTCGCGTTATGACGACTACGAGCCGCGCGACCATGATCCGCGCGACTATGACGCGCCTGCCGAGCGTTCAGGCGGCGGCGGCGGTGGCGGCAGTGGCAACGGTGGTTTTGGCGGCGGCGGCGGCGGCAATAATAACCCCAAGGGCACGCCTCCTTTAACTTGGGCGACGGGGGCAATTTTGGCGGCTGTGATGCTGTTGGGCATTGGGTTAGGGATTTTGTTTAGTTCGGGGACAACCTCTGATGTGGGCAGCGTGGCTACCCGCTATGATATTGACCGCAGCGCCCCCAACCCAGAAATCTGCGTCCAGTTTGGAGCCAGCGCTATTTCGGTCGATCTGCGGGCGTTTGTGACGCTCAGCCCGTTTAGCGTGTTTATTTCACAGCCGCGAATGCAGCCGGGATGCATCTTGCGGGGCAGCAACTGGGAAATTTTGCAAAGCCGCAATTTGGTTTCGTCGGAGGATGTAAACCAGTGCCGTCGCCGCATGAACACCTTTGGCTTCACCGGCGACCTCAACAACGCTGCCGACAAAGCGCAGGTAGACTGCGTGTATCAAAACGACGCTGCTCGCAACCTATTCTTGCCGCAGACGGGCAACAATGCCGCGCCGCCAGAGGTAGAGCAGTTTAAGTAAGCTGGAGCCGCAGCTAACGCCGGATCGGGTAATGGCGCAATGAGTTGGAGTCATTGCCCAGTTCAAATTTGTAATCCACGGCAGAGAGCTTTGCCTTGAGGCGTCCTTGGTTAGGGAGTTGCCTCGCTAATTTTCCAGTGCAAATCGTTTCTAAGCTACTTGTTAGCTGGCTTCTGTTGTAGGGAGCGGCATTCGTTCTAGATCACTGACTGATAGCATAGAATTGAGTTCACAGCATTTGTGGCAGTTGACATGCAGGAATACTACCGACCGCCGAGAGGTTGTCTGTTGGGAGCTAAAGGTTATCTGCGGCGGGTGCTTGAGAACGTCAGCTATTTGCCATGCGTCGGGCAGGGCGGCGCTGAAATAGAGCGGTCGAGCCAGCCTGCGGCCTGCTGGAGACGGGCAAGGCTTTCGGCGGGCTGGTCTTTGAGCAAGTAGACTAATGCAGTGGCCGCCTGTTCGCTGGCTCTGGCTTTGCGGTTAGATTTGAGCCGGTGCCAGTCGCCGGGAGCAATCGCCAGACGCGCTGCGAGGGCTTGCGCCAGCTCTAGGGTACTGGTTTCAGCCAGTGGATCTTGCGGTGTTGCCAGCGCATCAGAGATGAGTTTGGCCGGAGGCTGAGCCGGAATTTGAGTTTTAGCAGAATCAAGCATAATATCTGGGGTTAGCCCTCGCGTTGTCTTTGATCATAGCGCCCTCTTCATCTCTCTAAAACTTCTATGCCGCCCGACTCAACCCCAGACGATGAGCTTGACTTTGACCAGTCCTTGCAGGCGGTCGAGCAGTCTTTGCAAATGCTAAAAGCTCGATATAGCCAGGTGCAGCTTGACCAGCAGCGCCAGCAGCAGCTTCAGCAGCGCCAGCGTGACCTGAAGCAAGCCCGACCCAATCCAGCTCTGCAACGCGACCTGAAGCAAATCCAGCAGCAGCTGGACGATCTAGAGCTGGCGCTTGAGAGTCGGCTGTTTTCCTGGAGTGGGCTGCGCGAGGTGTTTTGGCAGGCGGTGAAGTTTGGCGGGCTGGGCGTGATGCTGGGCTGGCTGCTGAAGTCTGTGGCGGGCTGAGCGCAGCCCCTGTGTTGCAGAAACTACTGTTTTGGCACTGGCTTGCGCTACGCTAGGGTGCGCGTTGCGTCAGATTAACCCTAGAAACCCGCAGTTTATGTTTATTTCTCTCATTGCAGACTATGGTACGGGCGATCCGGCCTTCGCTGAAGTCAGACAGCGGCTACTGGCTGGCATCCCCCAAGCCCAGATCTACGAGCTGTCGGTGCCGCCCTTTAGCACGCTGGCGACCGGCTTCTGGATCGCCCAGCTTGGCCTCAATCCAGGGCCAGCCAGCCGGCTAATTTACCATAACTGCGCCCCACGCAAAGACGACCTAGAGGCGCGCCAAAACAACGAAGGCGAAGGGCTGACCTATGCCCTGCTGCCCAACGGCGTCAAAGTCGTTGGGGTCAATGCGGGCTATACGCTCTCGTTTATTAAGCAATATGCCAAAGAGCTGCATGTGATTGACGTGGCGCGGGGCGGCTCGCAGTTTCGCTCGCGGGATGTGTTTCCGCCTGCGGCGGCGGCGATTGCCCAGGATGACTTCAGCGTTTTGGGAGCCGCAATTGCGCCAGAGCAAATCCCTGATCTGCCGCTGGATCGGGTGGCCTGGATTGACGGCTACGGCAATATTAAAACCACGATTCCGGCGCATAGCCTCAACCTCCAGCCCCAGAGCAAGATCGTGATCCGGATTGGCGATATTGTCAGCGATGCGATTTACTCAGACGGCAGTTTTCGCGTCCCAGAAGGTACGTTAGCCTTTGCGCCGGGTAGCTCTGGCTGGACAGATCCCAACGGCGAACCGCTGCGCTGGATGGAGCTGTTTTTGCGGGGCGGCAATGCCTGGGCGAGATTTGGCCAGCCGAAGGTTAATGCTCAGATCACGCAGTTGGGCTAGCCTTGCAGCTTTCGCTCTTTGGCAGGGACAGAGCAGTTCTGTCGTATTCAAGGCTCTATCTCAACCTTGAGAAAACAGAGAGTATCGAGTTAGAACTATGCGGTAGACAAAGTGGAAATTTGCCTGAGTATGCTTAGGTATATTGGCGCTAAAGCCATTACCCGTAGAGTAATTCTAGAGTGATCGCTGAGCTTAATGTGATGTCTGCGTCTCTGCTGATCTGAGCTGGAGCGAGCTGAAACGAGATGAGCGCCTGAAGCTTTGAAACTTTGAATATGTGACAAGCAGTGCAGTCCCAGCCTATAGTGTAGACACCTGCCGCTGGCAGTTCACCTCGCGACTCCCCATCGTCATGTCACTTTCATCCCAGGTCTTTCCGGTTTTCTGGTATCAAGATCACGTCCGGTTGATTAACCAAAACCACCTGCCCCAGAGCTACGAGCTGGTCGAGATTAGCCGCTGCGACGATATGGCCACCGCCATTAAAACGATGATTGTGCGGGGTGCGCCTGCGATTGGGGTGGCCGCAGCCTACGGCATGTATCTGGGAGCCAGAGAGATTGAGGCGACCGACCGCGACTCGTTTTTGGCACAGATGGAAACCGTCGCCCAAAAGCTGCGCGCCACTCGCCCCACCGCCATCAATCTGTTTTGGGCGATTGACCGGATGCTCAAAACCGCTCGCCAAACCGTCGGCAGCGTCGCCTACATCAAAGAAACGCTGCTGAGCGCCGCCCAAACCATCAACGCTGAAGATATTGCCACCTGTGAAGCCATTGGTGAACATGGCCTAGCCGCCCTGCCCCAGCAGCCCGCTCAGCTGCGGCTCTTGACCCACTGCAACGCCGGGGCATTAGCCACCGCTGGCTATGGCACTTCTCTGGGCGTGGTGCGCTCAGCTTGGCAGGCCAACCGGCTTGAGCGGCTCTATGCAGACGAAACCCGCCCCCGCCTGCAAGGCGCGAGACTCACCGCCTGGGAATGCGTCCAGGAAGGCATCCCGGTGACGCTCATTACCGACAGCATGGCGGCTCACTGCATGAAGCTCGGCATGGTGGATGCGGTGATTGTGGGCGCAGACCGAATTGCGGCAAATGGCGATACGGCCAACAAGATTGGCACCTACAGTTTGGCGCTGGTGGCTCAGGCGCATCAGATTCCATTCTTTGTGGCGGCTCCCCTCTCGACCGTAGACTTCAAGCTAGAAACTGGCGTCGAAATTCCAATTGAAGAGCGTGATCCGGCTGAAATCTATCAAATTGGCCAAACGCTGATCTGCCCAGCTGGCACCGAGTTTTATAATCCTGCCTTTGACGTGACACCCGCCGCCTTAATTACCGCCATTATTACCGAACATGGAGCCAGCCCGCCCGCTGAGCTAATCCAGCTCAAAGCCAAGCAGGTGGGTTAGCGCTATGCAGTTTGGCCCCGGATTAGTCGCGACGTTTCTTTACTACTTCACCAGCGCTGCGGTGGCTGTGAGCTTTGTGGTGGCTCGCTCGACCGGACTGGGGCTTGAGACAGGCATTCCGCAGCAGTTTGGGGCGATTAGCGGGCTAGTAGCCGGGGCAATTGGCGTTTACTTCAACCGTACCGCGCAGTTTAGCCTCTCGGTGCAGAGTCAGAAAAAATGGCTCAGTCGGGTGGAGTCTGCGCTAGCGCCATATGGCTATCAGCTCGTCTTGACTGAAGACAACCTGCGCGTCTATGAGCGCGAAGGCTGGAGCAAATGGTTTTCAGGCCGAATTTTTGTCCAGATTGAAGGCTCAGAGGTGACG
>CASBQH010000428.1 GCA_949127695.1 Synechococcales cyanobacterium PMM_0073 | reverse complement strand
TGACTGTGCTAGCCGATTTGTTCCCTACGATTGAAGGCTAGTTCCGTTACTTGGGGGTTCGCTCAACCTTTGATCATGCTAGAAATCAAAGGTGGTACTTGCGGCTCTCTCAGGGTGGGCTTGGTTCTACAGGTTTTTATACAGGCTCATTTTTAGGATCATCTTAGGATCATCTACAGACTTGCCAATCGCCACATCCGTGAGAGTGGTACTGGGAGTTCTAGTTTTGTTAGATTTGTCAACCTGCAATGTTTTATTGTCAGCTTCAGTCGATCTGGAGAGGGCTGAGGTTTTGTTCGTCTCAGCTTAGATTTTTCGTCATTGCAAACTCGGTGACGAAGGCAATTGATGCAGGCTTAGAGCGTTGAGGTTATATTGGGCAGTTGAATTCAGGTGTAATGAAGGCTATGACTGGTTTATTAGACGAGCATGTACCTGTTCAAGATGTGATTGGGTTTCCAATTGCTGCTCTACCATTTGACGATCAGCTCAGCGCTATTTTGCGATGGGCAAAAAGCAGATTGAGTAAGACCGTCTGTATCGCTAATGTTCACATGCTGATCGAAGCACATCGCAACGCTCAGTTTGCAGCAATGCTCAAGGCTGCCGATTTAATTACCCCAGACGGGATGCCGCTGGTTTGGATGTTGCGGCTATTGGGCATCTCGCGCCAAGAGCGCGTAGCTGGACCAGACGTACTTACGGCGCTTTGTCGCAGCGCTCCAGAGGCGGAGGTGAGCCTGTTTTTTCTAGGGTCACAGTCTGTAATTTTAGAGCGAATGCGTGAGCGATTAGAGCGAGAATTTCCTACCTTAACGATTGCTGGCATGGAGCCGCTGCCGTTTCGACCTATGACCGCTCAAGAAGATGCAGAAATTGTTCAGAAACTTAATGCTAGCGGTGCTGGTATCGTGCTGGTATCTTTAGGCTGTCCAAAACAAGAACGTTGGATGGTAGAGCATCAGAACAGAGTAAATATGGTGATGATTGGTTTAGGCGGGGCATTCCCCGTTTTTGCTGGCATTCATCGGCGGGCTCCTCTGTTAATCCAGCGCCTTGGACTGGAGTGGTTTTATCGATTGGTACAGGAGCCAAATCGACTTTGGAAACGCTACACTGGCACTATTCCGATCTTTATCTGGCTGGCAATCAAGCAAATTCTGACCTCTGAACAGATGCTGATCACATCTAAGAAATCTCCAGCTCAATAGAATAGAGAAGTGAAGATAACTATGAATATAGCAGCGGAACTTTGGTGAAAGGCGACGTGAAGCAAACTTTTTGGATTGCTGGTTTGGCAGGATTAATCGCCATGGGTGCAGGATCATCTGCGCTAGGGCAGCCTGCAAATCTAGAACAGGATGGCGCAGCGGACAGATCAAATCCTGCTCCAGCCGCTGTGCCGCTATCGACCTCGCTCGATCGGATTCAGGCTGGCAGTCCAGCAGCAGATACAACCTATACGCTCGGTTCAGGCGATCAGGTGCGGATAGAAGTGTTTCGGATCCCGCAATATAGCGCTGAGACCACCGTTTTGGCAGATGGCACCCTGAGCCTTGTGCAGGTTGGCAACGTTAACGTGACTGGACTAACGCTGGAGCAAGCCGCCGCTGCCATCTCGCAGCGCTATGCCAGCATCCTGCGCCGCCCCATTGTTAGCCTGACGCTGCTGACGCCTCGCCCCCTTACCATTGGCATCGCGGGAGAAGTCAAGCGTCCGGGAGCCTACAGCATCGCCCGCGACACCCCGCAGTTTCCTACCGTGACAGAATTACTCAAAACAGCAGGTGGCGTGCAGCAGTCGGCTGATCTCCGCAATATTCAAGTCCGTCGTCCCCAGCGTCAGGCAGGCGATCAGATCATTAACGTGAACCTAATGCAGTTTCTCCAGACGGGCGAGCTGCGCTATGACTTTCAGCTGCGCGACGGCGATACAGTCTACGTTCCCACTACCATAGCAGCCAACCTCGCCGAGTCGCGACAAATTGCTGCCGCCAGCTTTACGCCCACCGAAGATGCCCCCATTAACATTGCCGTAGTTGGCGAAGTCTATCGTCCAGGGCCGCATACGGTCACTGGCACCGCCAGAACCACTGAAGCGGGGCTACCTGGCGACTCGACGCGCTATGGGCTCATGCCCACAATCACCAGAGCTTTGCAGGTGGCGGGTGGCATTACCCCCACCGCCGATATTCGCCAGGTGCAGGTGCGCCGTATCACCCAGTCTGGCGCTGAGCAGCTGTTCAGTGTCGATCTGTGGAAGCTGCTGCATGATGGTGATCTAAATCAAGATGCCTTCTTGCAAGACCGCGATACGGTTGTGGTTCCCACTGCCACCCGCATCGATTTGAGCGAAGCCAATCAGATTGCCGCCGCCAGCTTTTCTCCCGATCAAATTCGGGTGAATGTAGTGGGTGAACTGGTGCGTCCCGGCGTCGTTGAAGTGCCGCCGAATACGCCGCTCAACCAGGCTATACTGGCAGCAGGAGGCTTGAATAATCGCGCTAGCCGCAGATCGGTACAGTTAATTCGTCTCAACTTAAACGGCAGCGTTTCGCGTCAAGATATTGACCTTGACTTTGCCGAAGGCGTGAGTGAATCTGCCAATCCGCCGTTGCGTAACAATGATGTGGTGGTGGTGCGCCGTTCTGAGCTTGCTGCGGTATCAGATGTTCTAGAAGCGGTTGCCAATCCCCTGACCCGCTTTCTAACGCTGTTTGCTTCGCCCGTCAGCCTAATCAACCTGTTCCCCTAACGATACTCTAGGTGGCTAATTTAGATCTTTTTTTACGAATACTGCAATGAAGGCAACTTCTCTGCTGCATACGCAGGCTAATCCCACGGCAATTGCTGCGGGCGATGAAGGTGGATTAGAACTGGGACGGCTGCTGGCCATTTTTCGCCGGAAGTCACTCTTAATCTTGAGCATCACGAGCGCTGTGGCGCTGCTGGCACAGCTGAAAACGCTGACCGATCAGCCGGTCTACAAAGCTGGGTTTGAAATTTTAACCAACTCAGTCACCGTCGAGAATCAGGTGCTCTCTTCTGTGCCGCAGACGTTGGGCAGTCGGCCAGAAAATCCTGAAGCTCCAGCGACTACGCTAGATGAAACCAAGATTCGCGTCTTGCAGAGTCCGGCAATTCTCAATCCCCTGGTCGAACAGCTCCAGCCTCAGTATCCGCAGATTAGCTATGAGCTGCTAGCCAAGAATCTGAAGGTGACGGCCAGCCAGCATAATATTTTGGCTGTTACCTTCAGCGATCCGGATGCGAACCTGGTCAGAGATGTGCTGTCGCGACTCTCCAACCAGTATCTGGAGTACAGCTTAGCAACTCGGCAGGGCGATGTGCGCCAGGGACTCGTTTTTGTCGAAGAGCAGCTGCCGACCCTAGAAGCCTTGGTGGCCAGACAGCAGGCCAAGCTTCAGAACTTTCGCCAGCAGTTTAACCTGATTGATCCGCAGCTTCAGGCTGAGCAGCTCTCCGGCCAGCTGGGCGATCTGGCGCAGGATCGGCTCAAGACGCAGACCCAGCTGAGTGAAGCACGCCTGCTGTTTAGCGAAATGCAAGCCCAGCTCCGCTCTCGCGGCATTGAAGATGCCTCCGGCTCGGCGCTCACCGCCAATCCCCGCTATCAGCGCCTGCTTGACCAGCTTCTAGAAGTAGACAGCCAGTTTGCCAAAGATTCGACCCTCTATTTAGACAGCAGCCCGGATATGCAGGTCTTGCAGGAACAGCGCCAAAACCTGCTGCCACTGCTGCAACGTGAAGGCGTCCGGGCACAGCGCGAAGTGGCCAGCCAGATTCAGGAGCTAGAGAACCGAGCTGAGTCCATTGAGAAATCTGCCGCAGTGCTGAACGCCCAGGTCAAACAGCTCTCGTTTGTCACCCGCGAATACAGCGACATCCAGCGCGAGCTGCAAATTGCCACAGATAATCTCAACCAGTTTCTGACCAAGCGCGAGGGATTGCGAATTGAAGCTGCCCAGCGCGAAGTGCCCTGGCAGCTGCTGACACCGCCCAGCGCGCCGCTGCCGCAGTCAGCCAGCGCCAAGCGTCGATTGGCATTAGGGATTGGGCTGGGCTTTTTGCTGGGCTTGGCGGCGGCTCTGCTCAGCGAACGGCTCAGCAACCGGATTCACAGCCCCAAAGAGATCAAGGAGCTGACGCAGCTGCCCCTGCTGGGCGTGATTCCGACCAATCGGCTGCTGAATTCAGCGCCGCATCAGCTGCCCACCACGCTCTCTGATTTCCCGCTGCTCACCGGGCATCCCCTGCAAGCTCAAATCTCGCTGCCGTTTCAGGAAGCCTTTCGGACGCTCTATGCCAACCTGCGGTTTATCAGTCCTGATACGCCGATCCGCTCGCTGGTTGTCAGCTCACCCACGGCCAACGCTGGAAAAACCACCGTGGCGCTCTATCTGGCTCAGGCGGCTGCGGCTGCCGGACAGCGAGTGCTGCTGGTGGATGCGGATCTGCGCCGCCCGCGCCTGCACCAATATTTGCAGATGAGCGCCAGTCCCGGCCTCACCGATGTCGTCTCCTCTGGATTCGACTTAGAGAACGTGCTGCGTCCGGTTGCCTGGGAGAGCAACCTATCGCTGCTGAGCTGTGGCTCCATTCCTCCAGATGCCACTCGGATTTTGGCTTCGCAGTCGATGCAGCAGTTTATGGCAAAGGCGCTGACGGCCTTCGATCTGGTAATCTATGATATGCCGCCTCTGCTAGGCATTTCAGATGCCTACTTCCTCGCGCCGCAAACCGACGGGCTGCTGCTCGTGGTGCGGCTGCATCAGCTCAAGCGAGTGTTGTTAGAGCAGGCGATCGACGAACTGCGCGTTCCGGCTGTGCCCATCCTGGGCGCTGTTGCCAATGCCTCTGATGAAGCCACTAGCTCGTTCAGCTACTATCAGCCAGAGCTAGAACTGCCGCCGCAGTCTGGAATTACGGCATTTAAAGACCAGGTGACTCAGCAGTCTAAGCAGCTGATCGAGCGCTTTCATCGTCCCAATTCGCCTCGTTAGTGCGGCCAGAGCCGCGAGTTCACCTGATTGGAGGATATTTTAATCACGCCTTCTGCGTAGCATGAGAGGAGGTTAAAATAAAAATGCTTCCAGGTTAATTTTCAGGTTAACTTTTAAAAACTCTGACTTGGACAAAACTCAGGACGAGGGTGCTTCTGCTGAGTAACATCAGTCATAGGAAGGCTCGCCAGCTCAAAAAATCAGGCTCAATCAGCTGTGATGGCTTCTGAGTCTGCTTGCTTGACAGTTGGGGGCAAACCAATGCTCTGGCCTATGCTCTAATAGATCAAGTTCCTGAAATCTTAAGTGGTTCCCAGTCAAACCGGGCATAGCCTGCCCAGCTTGACCATCTAAGCTGCATTCTCAACCCGAAATGCATGGGAGGCATTCATGACTGGACGAACGAAGCAAGCTTGGTACATGGTGTTGATTTCCACCCTGGAAAAAGCTGTGAACTTTAGCAGACCCGCCAAAGTCCACGATTTTTCGCAGCAGTCGCCCGATGCGTTTGCCTTTGAGCGAACCGGCGAACACCAGGCATCCATGACCGGACAAGGCCGAAACGTGCGGCGCGGCGACTATTTGCTGCTCCAGATCGATCAGAACACAGCGCTTTATCAGGTGCAGAACATTGATTACTATTCTTCTCCCGCCGATATGTGGACCGCTTTACTCATAGAAGCTGAATCTCCCGACTAAGCTGCCTAAGCCAGACTTGCTAACCTAAACTCACTAAACCAAACTGCCTAACCTGTGGCGTTCCCCTAAGTTAACCATGCTCAGCGAACCATCCGTCACCCTTCAGGCAGAACCCGAAGCTCAACTTCAGTCTGCTCAAGCTCAACTTGCCGCTGGCGGCGCTGATCCCGATCGATTTGACTGCAAAGAAGCCTGGTATCCGGTCTATTACATCACAGATTTAGACTTGGCCAACCCTAACAAATTTACGCTCTTAGCACAGGATTTAGTGATCTGGTGGGAGGCTGAAGCCCAGACTTGGCGAGCCTTTGCCGATCAATGTCCACATCGACTCGCGCCACTTTCGCAAGGGCGAATCGCAGACGGACTGCTGGAATGTCCGTATCACGGCTGGGCGTTTGGGGCAGACGGCAGCTGTCAGCGGATTCCGCAGGCGACGGCTGAGACTGCGCCGCAGCAGTCAAAGCGAGCCTGCGTCCAGTCGTTCCCCACGGCAGTGCAGCAAGGACTGCTGTTTGTCTATCCGGGGCAGCCCGAAAACGCGCCGCAGGTGGCGCTGCCGCTGATTCAGCCCCTGGCAGAGTCGCCCGAATCCTGGATCTGCCTCAATACCTTTCGCGATCTGCCCTATGATGCGCTGACGCTGCTGGAAAACGTGCTGGATGCCAGCCATGTGCCGTTTACGCATCACCGCTCGGTGGGCAATCGAGCCAATGCTGCGCCAGTTGAACTAGAAGTACTGGAGGCGGACAGGCAGGGCTTCACGGGCTTTTGGGCAGAAGGGCCGCGCAAAGGAACGCTGGGGTCGCAGCATACGCGATTCATTGCGCCTGCCTTAATGTGGCATGATCTAACCTCAGAGCAGTTTGGCCGCACGCTAACGGTGGTCTACGCCACGCCAATTCGCAAGGGGGAATGCCGGGTCTTTGCTCGGTTTCCATTCCAGTTTTCCAGCTGGCTGCCCAAGCTGTTGATTCAGCTGTCGCCTAGCTGGTATTCGCATATTGGCCAGAACAGCATTCTAGAAGACGATCAGATTTTTTTGCACTATCAAGAGCGCTATCTGGCCAACCAAGGCGGCAGCGAGAATTTTGCTAAGGCATTTTATCTGCCAACGCGCGCCGATGCCTTTATCTCGGCGTTTCGTAGCTGGGTGAATCAGTTTGAGGCTGACCCATTTCCAAATCAGGCTTTGCCGCCCGCCCTACCCGATCAAATTTTGCTGGATCGCTATCAGTCGCATACGGTGCATTGCGCTAGCTGTCGGCGGGCGCTGGTGACTGTCCAGCGATTGCGACTAGCGCTGGCGCTGGGCGAACTGCTGGTCTGGACAGTGCTATCGCTGCTGGGTTTGGCAGACTGGCTGATTGAGGTGCTGGCACTAATTTTGGGCTTGCTGTGGTTTGGGCTAGGGCGGCTGGAGCAGCGGTTTCATCAAGGTCGAGCAATACCGCCACGCAACCTGCCAGAGAAACCCCGTTCTGCCTAGGGCGATTTGCTGAGGCCAATCTGCCGCGTCCGGGGCAATCGGTGAGGCAGATTGGCTTCAAAAAAAACCAGGGACAGTACGAGCTGTCCCTGGTTTCCAGCCCCAATTGCTTAGCTGGCTAGATATTCACGAATGTCAGCTCGCCGCTTCCGCAGCTTAGTCAGCGCCTCCCGCTCAATCTGCCGCACCCGCTCGCGGCTGATGTTGAGCAGGTCGCCAATTTTGGCTAGGGTCAAGGTCTGACCGTCTTCGAGGCCAAACCTCAGCGACAGCACTTCTCGCTGCTGCTGCGTCAGGTCGGCCATCAGCTGCTCTAGTTCGCCGCGGAGCGCCGACTGAGCGGCAAAGTCCTCAGGCGAAGGGCCAGTATCTTCTAGCAGTTCGCCCAGCTCGGTATCTTGGTTGTCGCCAACCCGCAGATCGAGCGACAGCGGCTGACGGGCTCGCTCCAGATAGTCGCGCACCTGCTTGGGGGTAAGCTCTAGCTCAGCAGCGAGTTCGGCGGCGGTGGCGGCTCGGCCTAGCTGCTGGGCTAGCTGTCGCTGCGCTTTTTTAATTTTGTTTAGCTTTTCGGTAATGTGGATGGGCAGCCGAATCGTCCGCCCCTTCTCGGCAATGGCGCGGGTAATCGCCTGCCGAATCCACCAGTAGGCATAGGTTGAGAAGCGGTAGCCTTTGGTGGGGTCAAATTTCTCGACGCCGCGCTGCATCCCAATTGTGCCCTCCTGGATCAAGTCCAGCAGATCTACGTTGCGCTTAATATACTTTTTGGCGACTGAAACCACCAGCCGCAGGTTCGCTTCCACCATCTTCCGCTTGGCATAGTCGCCTTCGGTAATCAGCTGCTGGAGTTCTGGTAGGCTGAGCTTGGCTTGGTCAGCCCATTCCTCCAAGCTTGGCTCATATCCCAGCTTAAGTTTCAGCTCTTCTCTGAGGCTCGTTAGGGCGGCAAGGCGCTGCACTTGCTTACCAAAAAGAATTTCTTGCTCGTGGGTCAACAAAGGCACGCGACCAATTTCTCTGAGATAAGCGCGCACCATGTCAGCGGAGGTTGATGTATTCATAGCGCTAGATCCAAAGTGTAGAAGAGAAGTGTAGAACGTTTGTACTGTTTTGGGAAGCGGCTCATCGAATTCAGGACTCGTGCGCCGAAGCGGTAGATTCTAGGACTAGGGGGTTTAGGGTGACATGGCGAGAACGACGGGCACATACTTTAGGTTGTCCCTAGATTTTCTCGTCTCTAATACATTTACTGCTGTGGCAAGGAAACTCAGTACTTTCAACAAATTGACCAGCCCTCTCTCACAATCGTAACATTCGTTCACAGAATTTCTGCAATTTCTGAAAGCAAATCGGCTGCAATCAAATCACAGACTCTGAGTTTAGAATACTGGCTGAATCTAATTTGCAAATGCATCCTGAGGAACAAAACGCCAGATTTTCTATGGGTTAGCCTCTGTCATTTGGGCTATCTATGGGCAGCAGCAGCCTTTACTTTTTTAATATTTGCGCCAAATCGCCAGCAAGGTCTCTCAGCGACCCTTCAGACTCCGACTCAGGAACTGTGCTATGCTAAGCGTGACTCGGACTCATGCGGTTACAACGCCCAAATCTTGTCAGGACCGGAAGGTAGCAGCAAAACGGGATGCTTGTGGCAGGCGTGATCTCCGGGTCACTTTTTTATGCTTTACGACTAGACCAAAAAAACCTGAGCGGCAGAGTAGTCATTCCACTGGCTTTGCTTCTATGCTTGGGATATCGGCTCAGAGAAGAAACAGGAGAGCGGCGATGCCAGGTTTCGGAGATCTAGTCCAGAAAGCATTTTACTTGGGTGTGGGTGCGGCTTCTTACGCAGCAGAAAAAGCGGGTACAACCCTGAGCGAACTGCGCGTTCAGGCGCAAAAGATTGCGGACGAAATGGTGGCACGCGGCGAAATGACCGCAGAGGACGCCAAGCGCATGGTTGATGAAATGGTAACGCGCGCTCAAGCCACCGACTTAAGCCAGCCTGCCTCAAGCCAGCCTGCCGCGCCGCGCCAGATTGAAATTTTGACCGACGACGAGCCAACCGTCCCGCCCTCGCCCGCTCCGCCCAGTTCAGCTAGCCCTCCAACTGGAGCTGCTGAGGATCTGCGGCAGCAGGTGGCCAAGCTGCAAGAAGAACTCCAGCGTTTGAAGCGCCAGTAGGTTTTAGAAGTAATTTTTTCAGTTTTTTAGACAAAACTCTCCAGACAGAATTCCATGGAAAATTGGCAGCAGGACTGGTTCAAGGCGTTTGAAGCAATCGCCCAGGA
>CASBQH010000427.1 GCA_949127695.1 Synechococcales cyanobacterium PMM_0073 | reverse complement strand
GGATGCGGCATTGGCTCCGGTGCGGCTGAATAATCCTGAGCTGCTGACGCTCCGTAACCTAGACGGGATCAAGCTCGGCGCGAGCCTGATGATTGCGATTGTCGCTGCCGAGCTGTTTAATCAGAGCAACTGGCAGCGAATCTATGCCTGCCGCACAGATAGCACGGTGCGCCGAGCCTTCACCAGTTCAGCGCTGGTAATTCTGCCGATGATTTTGCTGGCGGGTGGGCTGGGGCTATTGGCGGCACATTTTGGCTTTAACGACGATCGTGCCTTTTTCTTGCTGGTGCAGCAGCTGGCGCTGCCGCTCTGGGTGGTCATGACGGTGCTGGTGCTGGCGCTGGCGCTGGTGATGAGCACGCTGTCGTCGCTGCTGAACGGAATTGCCAGCGTCTTTACCGTTGATTTAATTCGGCTGTTTCCGCAGATGCAATCGAGCGGGCTGCTGCGAATTTCGCGCCTGCTGACGGTAACGATTGGCCTGCCTGCGATTCTGATTGCGGCGCAGGGCTATGATGTGCTCTACCTGTTTTTGCTGGCCGATCTGGTCTGTGCGGGCGCGTTTTTTCCGGTCGTGCTGGGCTTCTATGCGCGTAAATTCACGGGCAAAATGGCCTTCTGGAGTTCGACTATCGGCATTCTGGCCGGAGCGCTATTTTTCCCCAAGCCGGACTTTACGGCCTGGTTAAACATTCCGTTTGGCGGCGATCTGCTGGTCAGCTTTATCGCTCCGGTGCTGGTCTCGGCGCTGCTGTCGCTGGGCTGGATGCTGCTGCTGCCCTCTGCCAGCAGCTTTGACTTTCGGCAGCTTCAGGCGCAGGCGCAGAGCTACAGCGACCCAGAGCTATCGGGAAAATCTGAAAGCCGCTGATTGGCCATTGCTGATTAGCCATTTATCTAGTATGCATTTTGTTCTATCTGCACTCTTGGGCAGTCTTAGAGAGATGGCTGGCTCGTTTGCCTTGCCAAAAGCTGTTCAGCCAGTGATCAAAACCAAGGAATCGGACTATGCCCTCAAACCCCGATCATGTCAGGCTGCTTAGCTATGCTCACCCGAACGCTGCCGCCGAATCTCTTGCAGCTCAGTTAAGATTGCTCGCAGCAGCTCGTGGGTAACGGTTTCGGCGGGCTGCTGTAGCTCAATCGTCACCTGCTTAATTCGCAGCACGTCTTGAGCAAACCGCGCCACCTCGTTGGGGTGGAACAGCAGCGGATCGTCTTTATCGACGCGCAGCTCAGGATTCAGCTTGTTGGGGTCGTAAGCTGGATTCAGCTGCGCTAAGTCAGTGTTGGCATAGCGATAGACTGAGGCTCGCGAGCGATTCAGCGCTTTTTCGACGGATTCAACCGTCATTAGAGGACTGCTAGATTCGGTCGGCATGATCCGGAAGATGAGAATATGGAAATAGCCCTCATTCTAGTCCCAGATTGCGACTTTTGCCTCTTGAACTAAGAATGAACCAAGCGGGCTAAATATGTCGCCAGATTAAAGTGCAAGTGCAGAGGATTCACCCGACGCCCCTCCCCCAAACTATCAATCCTCTGGCTGATCAAGCGGCCTTAAGTCTGGCTGGAGCTTGGCGGAAAGCGCTGTTGGCCAATCGGCAGTCTGCCGAGGCTGCGGCTCAAATCACGCTGGCAATCTGGGTGCTGCACCTTTGGGAACTGCGGTTGGGCAATCGGCAGCTTCAGCAGCTCTGCGGGCGCGATCAGCTCAGCCTGCGGTTAACCGAACGCTGGCAGGGCTTTTGTGCCCAGACGAGCGGGCGTTTTCTAGATTTGTGGCCCGCTGTGGACTGTACTGATGGATTGCTCAAGAGCATCTTGGCTAGCCTCTACTATCCTCAGTCAGAGCAGTTTGCTCAGCTTTCGGCTGACATCTTGGGGCAGATCTATGAGCAGGGCTTAGCCAAAACGGGCAGGCAATCGCGTAAGTCGGGCGGCATTTACTATACGCCGCAGCCGCTGGTCGAATATATTGTGCGTTCAACGCTGTCATTGCGGCTAACAGATGACCTGCCGCAGATTCTAGATCCGGCCTGCGGCGGCGGTGCATTTCTGCTGACAGCCTATCGATATTTGCGAGCATATGCCAAGCACTCTGATCCAGAAACGCTGCTCTCTTGTCTGCACGGGGTCGATATTGATCCGCAGAGCGTGGCGATTACCCAAATTTCACTCTGGCTACAGTCGCTCGAAGGCGCAGATGGCCGCGATCAGCGTCGCATTAGCTTCCTGAAGCTAGAACAAAATATCCGCTGCGGCAACGCGGTGATTGACAATAGCCCTGCGGCTAGCTTCTGGCAAACTGCCTTTCCCAAAGCTCTGGCAGCTGGCGGCTTTGACTGCGTGATTGGCAACCCGCCCTACATGGACGCCGAGCTCATGAGCGCTGAATATCCAGACTGGCGAGCCTACTGCGCTCAGCACTATCAGGCTGCGGCTGGCAACTGGGATTTGTTTTGTGTCTTTATTGAAAAAGCGCTACAGCTCTGTCAGATAGGGGGCTTGAGTGGTTTGATTGTTCCCAACAAGCTGCTCTCAGCGGGCTATGCAGCAGCGACGCGACAGCTGTTGAGTCAAACAGACTTACAATCAATTCGCGATTATTCAAATATCGCAGTTTTTAACGCTGCGGTCTATCCAATAGTTTACATATCTCAGAAAGTTGAGCAGCGTAATTCTATCGCTGTACAATATGAAAAAATGCTGACGCTTGAGCAGGTGCAAGAATCGAGATGGATACAGATTACTGATTCCACAGCACCCTGGATCACCGCAAGCAGCGACTTAATGCGTCGGCTCGATCAACTGCCAAAACTCGGCAGCTTAGCGCAAATATCAGGAGCGGCGACGGTAGCAGAAGCCTATGCCCTGCGGAGCTTGATCCAAAACTGCTCAAGGCCGCAGCCTGCCGATCTCCGGCTAGTCAACAGCGGCACGATTGATCGATACCGCTGCCTCTGGGGACAAAAGCGCCTGCGCTATCTGGGGCAGAGCTATCAGCATCCAGTAGTCACGGCTCAAAATTTGCCTCACCTGCCATTTAGAAGACTCAATCAGGCGGAGCAGCCCAAGCTCATTGTGGCCGGTATGGGCTTGCGCTTAGAAGCGATGTTGGATCAAACTGGCGGCATTCTGGCCGGAAAGTCTACTTCAGTAATTGGCTCAGCGATTGGCTCAGCTGAGATAAATCTGCGCTATTTACTGGGTCTGCTCAACAGTCGGCTGCTCAGCTTTTACCTACTAAACTGCTTTGGTGGCAACCGGCTACAGGGAGGCTACTTGCAAATTGGCTCGCCGCAGCTACGACAGTTACCGATTGTGGGCTTAGCTGAGAGTCAACCTGCTAAATCTCAGCAAATTATTGATCTCGTGAATCAAATATTAAACTTTGATAGTTTAGTAGATAGCGAAAAAATACGCGCGGCTGATGCAGAGATTGATGCCATTGTCTATGAGATCTATCAGCTCTCAGAGTCAGAAATTGAAGAGGTTGAGGCATTGGCACTCCTCGTTTGAGCAAAAATTCTGGAGCATCACTTTTTCTGATTCATTGCCGAGACGCCGCTTAGCAACATAGCTAGACCGCTAATCAAAATCACAGCCGCAATGCCGCCAGTCAACCAGTCCATCCAAACAGGTGTATCCATAATATTGCTCTAGCTTGCTCCACTACTTTTGCCCAAATCCCTTGCCGCGCATTGTCTTCGCCCAAACAATCAGCTCGCCATTTTGACCGCCAGCCGCCAGCAGTTCACCTTGAGGATGCCAGCTCAAGCTCGAAAAGCGCTCCGCACCTTTCAGCATTTGGCCGAGCCGAGTCGCCTTTGGCCAGAGTACCACCCAGCCATCTTCGCCCGCCGAAGCCAACAGCGAGCTGCCAGGCTGAAACTGCATGGCCTGAATCCGGGCATCATGCTGCCCCAAAACCTTCCCTTCCCAGCCCACCGCATCGTCCGGATGCCGATGCCAGACCACAATGCTGTCAGTACTGGCCGAGGCTAGCAGCGGCGCGCCTTGCTTGATCGGGGCATCTGTCCAGGCCAGCTGACGGATTTTACCGGGAAAGCCGCGCATCATCCAGGGTTCGGTTGGTCGCTGCGCGTCAATCACCGAAATCGTTTTGTCGAGGTTGCCCGATGCAATATAGCTGCCCTCCGGCGACCAGAGGATTCTGGTGCTGGCTGAGGCAATTTCAATCACTTCGGGGTCTTCGTCCCAATCTAGCGCCGACCAAACTTTGATGCTTTGGTATCCGGCTACGGTCAGTCGGTCGCCGTGGGGATGCCATGTGAGATCAAGCACCGAAGAAGACTCGAAGCTGAGGGTAGTAATCACTTCACCGCTGTCGCCATCCCAAACCTGGACATATTTGCCCAAGCTAAAGGCTAACTGGTTGCGCGTGGGACTCCAGGCCAAGCGGTCTATCCAGGCGGGCGCGTTTTCTAGCAGGGCGATGGGCTGAGTTTCAGGCAGTCGCCAGATGCAGACTTGGCCGCTCTGCCCCCCGGCGGCCAGCAGTTCGCCGTTGGCCGAGAGGGCTAGCGCATCAATTGATTCGCCAGTCGCGGCCTGTAAAATCACCTGAGCCTTGCCGTTGTCCTGATAGCCAACCAATTCTCCAGCCGCCGAGGCTGCAAACAGATCTCCGTTCGGCGACCAGAGAATGACGGTTACATAGTCACTCAAACGCTGCTGCCAGAGTGGCTCAAAACTCTCGGACTTAGCGCTTTTTGAGCTGCTCTGCTTTGCTTTTACGCCAGACACGCGCGGAAATCCTCTCTAAGCTGGGCTTCATTTAGGTTGCGACCGATAAATACCAGCTCGTTACGGCGGTTGTCGCTATCTTTCCAGGGGCGATCGGGTCTGCCGTCAAATAGCATATGCACACCCTGAAACACAAAGCGGCGATTGTCATCGGCAATATTCAAGATACCTTTCATCCTGAAGATATCTGAGCCTTGCGTTTGCAGCAAATGATCTAACCACTGGTTGAGCTTTTTCTCATTCACAGCTCCAGTTTCAACAATCGCGACTGATCCCACTGTTTGATCATGCTGATGCTCATGATGGTGATGCTCGTGTTCATGCCCATGCTCATGACTATCCTGAGCCGCATCTCCCAAAAAATCAGGATCAAGCTCTAGCGCTCGACTCACATCAAATGCCTTGACTCCCAGCAGCCGACTCATTTCAATTTCGCTGTTTTGAGTTCGGTAAATTTTGGCCAGCGCGTTAATTGACCTGATACGCTGTTCGAGCTGTTCGAGCTGCGGCGGTTCTACTAAGTCGGTTTTGTTCAGCAGAATCACGTCAGCAAAAGCAATTTGCTCAACGGCTTCTTCTGCGTCCCAATGCTGCTGAATATGCTTGGCATCAACCACGGTCACCACAGCATCTAGCTGCGTTTGCGACTGCATATCTTCATCCATAAAAAAGGTCTGGATCACCGGAGCCGGATCAGCCAAGCCCGTGGTTTCAATCACCAGATGATCAAACTTATCGCGTCGTCGCATTAGGTTGGTGATAATCCGAATTAAGTCGCCGCGCACGGTACAGCAAATGCAGCCGTTGTTCATCTCGAAGATCTCTTCGTCGGTATCTACAACCAGCTGGTTGTCAATGCCGATTTCGCCATATTCGTTGACAATCACCGCCACCTTTTTACCATGCTCATGCGTCAAAATCCGGTTGAGCAGCGTGGTTTTGCCTGCCCCCAAATATCCGGTGAGTACCGTCACGGGCACGGTATTAGCTTCTGCGGCGACCATATCAAATGCCTCTTAAAAATGCTCAAATTATGCGGTGCTAGCTCCCTTATACTAGCGAAGATCATCGCGGCTAAGACTCTGCCTGAAGCTGCAATGCCTTCTGCTGCATCAGCCGAAAAATATTGTAAAAGCCGTTAGCTCGCGAGGGCGTCAGGCTGACGTTAAGACCAGTTTCCTGGATAAAATCGGGCGTCAGCTGCAAGATTTCAGCAGGCGCTAGGCCATCTAGGCCGCGAATTAGCAAGGCCACCAGCCCTTTGACTAGCTGCGAGTCTGAATCGCCTTGATATTTCACCTGACCTTCAATGAGTTCAGCAGTGATAAAAACCTGCGAAGCACAGCCCGACACCTTATTTTCGGGTATTTTGTCGGCCTCTGGAAAAGCATTGAGCCGCTTGGCCAGCGACAAAAGCTGCTCGTAGCGCTGTTTGGGATCAGTCACTCTAGCGAAGCGCTGGACAATTTGAGAGAGGGCGGGCGGCAGAGGCGCTGAGGTTTCAACCATGATTCCAGCAAGCAGCAAACTTGACTACGCCACCACCTTAGCGCATCTGGCCAACGCTTTCGCGCTCTAGAACGGCACATCGTCATCCGGATCGCCTGCTTCTGGCTCTGGCTCAATCGCCAACTCTAAAGCAGCAGCATCGCTGGCAGTCGGCTCTGGATCGCTGTTGCTGACAATCTGGCCGTTAAACATTTGAGCAAAGCTTTTGGCAGCGCGGCTGACTTCATCTTCGGCCTGCCATGCGGGTGCGGCTGGGGGCGACGCTGGATTAGACGCTGCTGGAGGCTGCTGCGGAGTAGCTGGGCTGGGCTGAGGCGGTTCGGACTTGTAGGCTGTCGGCGCTTCTAAAACGGTTTTGCTGCTGGGTGGCGGACTCGGACGCTCGCCAGAGGAAATTTCTAGATTGGAGGCCGGACTGTCGGCTAG
>CASBQH010000426.1 GCA_949127695.1 Synechococcales cyanobacterium PMM_0073 | reverse complement strand
CTGCCCGAGAACTTCTCGTTTCTAGGCGACGAAGCGGCCAAAATTGCCCAAGCGACAGAGATTGCCGACCGCAGCGAAAAATTTCTGAAGACAATGGCACAGCGCTATCAAATCACGCTGCTAGGCGGCGGCTTTCCAGTACCAACCCCAGATGGCAAGGTTCACAATACAGCGCTGCTGGTGGGTACGAGCGGCGAAGAGCTAGCCCGCTATGAGAAAGTGCATCTATTTGATGTTGACTTACCCGATGGCAACACCTATCAAGAGTCGCAATCTGTGGTGGCAGGGCTACATCTGCCGCCCGTCTATCCCTCCAAAGACTTAGGGCATCTGGGGCTGTCGGTCTGCTATGACGTGCGCTTCCCCGAACTCTACCGCCACCTGTCGCAGATGGGAGCCGAGGTGCTGATCATTCCGGCGGCTTTTACGGCCTATACCGGCAAAGATCACTGGCAGGTGCTGCTCCAGGCTCGCGCCATTGAAAACACCTGCTATGTGATTGCCCCGGCTCAAACTGGGCGACATAATGCGCGGCGGCAGTCGCATGGCCATGCCTTAATTATTGATCCTTGGGGAATGGTGCTGGCTGATGCGGGTGAACAGCCCGGTTTGGCCTTGGCCTCAATTGAGCCATCGCGATTGGAGCAGGTGCGGCGTCAGATGCCCAGCTTGAAGCATCGGGTGTTTGACTAGGCTCGCTAGATTCGGATTGCTTTCTCTATACTTTCCCCAAACTGTTTTGTTTAAATCTGCTCTAGAGACTACTCCTTTAAGCGATTGAGAGCATGTAGAGTAGACAGGATGAGTTTTGCGACCGGCATGATCAATCTGAGCCCCTGGAGTCTGTTGTTTTTACCAATGTCTTTCCCCGATTTCAGCCAGCAGGGCTATCTGCTATTGGCTGAGGCTGCCCCCCAGACCGGATCGCTGGTGCTAGAAGGCACGCTGTTGAGTCTGGTGATTATCTACTTCGCCTCGAAGCTCGTGGGTGAGATCTGCGCCCGGATCAATCTGCCGACGGTGCTAGGCGAGCTAGTGGGCGGTGTGATTATTGGGATCTCGGTACTCAACCTGCTGGTTTTTTCAGAGGGTGGTTTGGGCGGCAGCGAAGCCTGGGTGCTCCAGCTGTTGCAGGGTACTGCTGGCCTAACGCCCGAATTAACGCCGCAGGTGGCAGAGTCGCTGAGTGAAGTGATCTCAATTCTGTCTGAGATGGGCGTGATTATTCTGCTGTTTGAAATTGGCCTAGAGTCTAATCTGAAGGAGCTGATTCGGGTCGGGCCGCAGGCGGCGGTGGTAGCCGTGATTGGCGTGGTCGTGCCGTTTGCCGCCGGCACTGCCGGACTCATTGCAATCTTTCATGTCGCGACTGTGCCTGCTGTGTTTGCCGGAGCTGCCCTGACGGCCACGAGCATTGGCATTACGGCCAAAGTGCTGGCCGAACTCCAGCAGCTCAGCTCCCGCGAAGGCCAGATTATTATTGGAGCCGCTGTCTTAGACGATATTCTGGGCATTATCGTGCTGGCAGTTGTGGCCAACCTGGCCAAAACTGGCGAAGTCGAGATTGGCAACGTGATCTATCTGGTGGTGAGCGCTGCGGTGTTTCTGATTGGCTCAATCTTGCTGGGTCGATTCCTCAGCCCTTACTTTGTGGCGATGGTGAACCGGATGGAGACCCGCGGGCAGCTGTTAATTGCCTCACTAATTTTTGCCTTTGTGCTGGCCTATATTGGCGCAGTCATTCAGCTAGAGGCGATTTTAGGCGCGTTTGCTGCTGGGCTGGTGCTGGCTGAGACCGAAAAGCATAAAGAGATCGAGGAGCAAATTCTGCCGATTGCCGACATGCTCGTGCCGATTTTCTTTGTGGTGGTGGGAGCCAAAACAGACGTCAGCGTCTTAAACCCGTTTGATCCAGCCAACCGCGAAGGCTTGATTATGGCAGCGTTCTTGGTGGTGGTGGCCATTGTGGGCAAAGTGGTGACGGGCTTGGCGGTATTTGGGCAGCCCGATATCAACCGCTGGGCGATTGGCGTCGGCATGATACCGCGCGGCGAGGTGGGGCTGGTGTTTGCGGGAGTAGGTTCGGCGACTGGAATTTTGCCCAAATCTCTAGAAGCTGCAATTATTGTGATGGTGATTCTCACCACGTTTGTGGCTCCTCCCCTGCTGCGCGTGGTGTTTCAATCAGCCCCAGCTGCGGTGCAAGAGACGGGCTGAAGGCTGAGCGGCTCAGGGGGCATCCCAATCAGTCATGGGTAAGTCATGCGTAAGAGGGAAAATTCTTCAGATTGTGCTGTCCAGAATTGAAATTAGACAGTACGATGAGCAAACTTTTGAGGAATGTTCGCAATGACCCCCGTCTGGATCAGTCTGGATCAGTCTCGATCAATCGCATTCTTGGCCGATCTGGAGGCTTCCCGCTACTGAAAGGCGATGGGCTAGCGCTGGCGGCTAATGCCGTTTTTGCCTGTTAATGATGCGATTGATATCCAGATTCTTTAATTTGACTTCTATGAATGCACTTTTCCCCGACCCAATCCGGCCAGCCAGCGAACCACAGCGCGCCAAAATTGGCGTGTTTGACAGCGGCGCGGGCGGCTTAACCGTGCTGCGAGAGCTCTATCGCCAGCTGCCCAACGAATCGGTGATCTACTTTGGCGATACGGCGCGGTTGCCCTACGGCATTCGCTCACAGCCAGAGATTTTGCAGTACGTACGCGAAATTCTGCACTGGATGCGGCTGCAAAACGTCAAGATGGTGATCATGGCTTGCAGCACTGGCTCGGCGCTGGCGCTAGAGCAGGTGCGCTCTGAGTTTGATCTGCCAATTTTAGGCGTGCTGCTGCCCGGTGCCAGAGCCGCAGTCCGGGTGGGGCGGCGAATTGGCGTGATTGCCACACCCGCCACAGCCGCTAGCAACGCCTATCGTCAGGCGATCCAGGAAATTGACCCGACAGCTCAGGTCTGGCAGATCGGCTGTCCAGAATTTGTGCCGCTGGTCGAAACCAATCGGATTCACGATGACTATACCCGACAAGTCGCCCAAACCTATTTAACGCCGCTTCTAGAACAGCAGATTGATACGCTGATCTATGGCTGCACGCACTACCCGCATTTGGCTCCGGTGATTCGCTCGATTGTGCCGCATACCGTCAGGCTGATCGATCCGGCGGTGCATGTGGTGCAGGCCGCAGCTCAAGAGCTAGAAATGCTGGGGCTTAGAAGCACCCGCACGGCAGTCCCCACTGAGTTTTGGGTCAGCGGCTGCACTACAACCTTCACGCAGCTCTCGGTGCAGTGGCTGGGCTGTGCGCCGCTAGTGCAGCAGGTAAATGTCGCGAAAGTCGCTGCACCCTATCTCTGCGCCAAAGGGCAAGGATCGGGGGTTAGCAGCTGAGTGAGGAAGAGTCGAGCAAAAGCGGGGCTTAGAACATCTGTCCTAAAACCCCGCTTCTGAGCAAGCAATTACACTCAGTTATCACTCAGTTATCACTCAGTTATTACTATAGATGCACTGACCATAGTGGCCCAGAGCGTGCACAAGCATCTAGGCTTGAGAACGTTCTGCCAGCCTGAGCAAGACATAGATAGTTAGGACGTAGCCGGTAGCCAGAATCGGAATAATTAGCGGAATTTTGTCATAAGCCATGATTTTACTCAACAGAAACAAGTGTAAGGACAGGTTGAGCATCCAGCCTTATACAGATGCAGCACAGCAAGCAAGAGCCTTAGCGCCTTAAGACAGCGCTTCAGCCCGATCAAGTCCACCAGCGGTCTGATCGACACCAAACATTGCGCCCTGACTAGACAGCAGGCTGCCTATTGCCTTCAGGAACCCCGCTCAGCTCACAGAACTACGAATTTGAACCCTCTTACAAAGGCTCAAACTGCATCAGAGTCCTGATGATCGCATCGATAGACAGCAGATAAAGCTATCTTGCTTTGACTGAAACTTATAGAATTTTGAAATGCTTACAGATAATTCTAACATAAGACTGGCGCTATTTTGGGGGTATTTCTGGCTCAAATTTACAATTTTTGACACCCGGAAATTCCAGAGTTGGTGCAGCTTTGAGGAGTTTGGCTCTGCCTCAGTCCAAATCAGAAATCTTTCCGGAAATCTTGCAGATTTGGCTCAGGCGCAGAAGGGTTAGCTTAAAATAAAGGTAAGATATGTAAAATTTCGTAACTAAAGTCAGCGTCAGCTATCCATGACCTCAGCTACCTCCCTATTTTCGCCCGTTGAAGCAGATTTAAGTCTCTTGACTGACAATCTGAAACAGCTGGTCGGTGCGCGTCACCCCATTCTCTATGCAGCAGCGGAGCATCTGTTTGGGGCAGGCGGCAAGCAGGTCAGACCGGCAATTGTGCTGCTGATGTCGCGAGCCACCATGGCGGGTCAAGAGATTACGCCCAAGCATCGTCGGCTGGCTGAAATCACCGAAATGATCCATACGGCCAGTCTGGTGCATGATGATGTGATTGATGAATCAGAGCTGCGCCGGGGTGTACCGACGGTTCACAGCAACTTTGGCAACCGGATCGCGGTGCTGGCGGGAGACTTTCTGTTTGCTCAGTCTTCCTGGTATCTAGCCAATCTAGATAATCTGGCCGTGGTCAAGCTGCTTTCAGAAGTGATCCGCGACTTTGCCGAAGGTGAGATTCAGCAGGGTCTCAACCGCTTTGACACGACTCTTTCCATTGAGGCTTACCTGGAAAAAAGCTACTACAAAACGGCCTCGCTAATGGCCAACAGCTCTGAGGCGGCGGGTTTACTCAGCGGCATCTCACCTGAAATGGCCAAAAATCTCTACGGCTATGGTCGGCATTTTGGCTTAGCCTTCCAAATTGTTGATGACATCCTAGACTTCACAGGCTCTAGCGAGGCGTTGGGCAAGCCTGCTGGCTCGGATCTAAAAAGCGGCAACCTGACTGCGCCTGTGCTCTATGCCTTAGAAGAAAAGCCTTACCTGGAAGGATTAATTGAGCGCGAGTTTGCCCAAGAAAATGACTTGGAGCAGGCGCTGGCGCTCATTGCCGACAGTCGCGGCATTGAACGCTCGCGTGAGCTGGCCGCCCATCATGCCCAAGCTGCCGTCCAGCAGCTAGTAGGACTGCCGCCCTCTGAGTCTTTGCAGGCGCTGATTGAACTCGCGGACTATGTGCTGAGTCGGCTTTACTAAATCCTCGTAGCAACTAGGCAATATCAATCGGCGGCTGTAAATGCTGAGCAATCAGGCTCTGCAACAGCTGACGGCTGATTTCAACGCCGGGATGCTGAGGTGCTTCAACAAAAATCAGGCTTTCTACAGGCTCAATCGCCAAGAGCTGAAACAGCAGCGGCACAGTCGGGATTGGCAGCGCCAGCAGCTGCGGATCAGGATGCGGCTGAGCGGCTTTGACTGCCTCTAGCGAAGCATAGGCATAGATCACGGTTTTGGTCAGATTGGGCTGCGCTTGATGCTGTAGCGTCGTCATCACCCACTGCTGCTCCAGCGTTTGCAGCAAATAGTATTGCAGATGCTGGAGCCGACTGGCTACTGTACTCAGCACGGGGGCAATGGCCTGCAAATCGGCTCTCGCTTCGGCGCTGGGCGCTTGCTGCAACAATTCCTGGATTTGAGCGTCAAGTTGGGCATTGAGAGGGATACGGTCAGAGGTCATGCGGCTGATTCAGCTAGAGGTCTTTCCCTATTATTGCGGATGGCAAAATTGCGGATCACAAGCAGATCAATTTTTGGCCTCATCCCAAAATCAGGCCAAAATCAGGACAGATCCAGCCAGTCCACACAAATTTTTAATCAATTTTGTCAACGCAAATTCCGGGAATATACGAGGCTTTGATGAATGATGGACTTATGCAAAGCCTCCGAGAGTCGGGTATGCTAATTTGGTAGCCAAGATGACACCATCAGGGAGGCAAGTGAAACCAGCGTGGAGTCGGTCTATCAGCTAATTTTTGACGAACTCAAGCAGGCTACCCGCGCTTCTGAATCGAAGTGCCAGACCGTTGCGACCCGCATCTCAGATGAAGTCAGCCGCATCTGCACTGAAAGCCAGCGGATTCAGGCATCTGGCGATGTCGAAGCCTGGTCAGTCAGTCTGTCGCGGCATCGACTAAAGCAATGTCTAAAATACTACGAGCTAGGTTCGCACCGAGGCCGGGTTGAGCTGCACAGCGGCCTCAGCGCCGTGATCTATCGCTACATTACGCCGCCTCAGGTGCAGGCCAGCTATCAGGCGCGCCTGACGCTGATTGAAGATTTCTTGCAGGGGTTCTACATTGAAGCCCTGAATGCCTTCCGGCGCGAGAATCAGATGCCGCTGACCTATTGCCCTCGCTCGCTGCTGGAGCTGGCCGAATATATGGCCTTCACCGAGCGCTACGGCAAGCGCCGCATTCCTTTACCGGGACGCCGCACCCAGCAGCTGATTATTTTGCGCGCCCAGACTTTTTCGCAGCAGCAGCCGCCCGAAACGCTGGTGGATATTGAGCAGGCGGCGGAAGGCGGCGGCGATAGCGATGGCCGCAACGCCCTCTCAATTCCACAGGTGCGGGAGCAGATGCTGGCACAAGAGCCAGAGCTGCCCGATGACGCCCTGCGTAAAACGGTAATTAAAGCGCTGATGCAGTATCTAGAAGAACGCCAGCAGCAAGACTGCGCCGACTACTTTGCCCTGCGGCTGCAAGACCTGCCTACTAGCGAAATTGAGACGCTCTTGGGGCTGAGCGCCCGCCAGCGGGACTATTTGCAGCAGCGATTTAAATACCACCTGATCCGCTTTGCGCTTTCCCATAACTGGGAGCTCGTGCATCAGTGGCTAGAGGCCGATCTAGAGCGCAATCTGGGTCTGACTATGCAAGAATGGCAGAGCTTCTCAGACCGGCTCACGCCGGTTCAGCAGCAGCTGTTGCGCCTGAAGCAAGCGGGCACAGATGATCGGACAATTGCCCAGAACCTAGACTGCACGCCAACTCAGGTGCAAAAGCAATGGACAAAGCTGCTGGAGCAAGCCTGGGAAATTCGCAACCATTTAATCTCCGGAGCAGGTGCCTCAACCGATGAATAGAGATGCAGAAGCCATCAATCAGTTTTTGGCTTGGCTAACGCAATTGCCAGACCCAGCTGCCACGCCATCAGGGAACCTCTCCAATCCGTTCGCGGATCTGGAGCTATCTGGGTCGGTAGATTCGCAAGCTGACCGCGATCCGTTAGATTCGGAAGTAGAAGCCATGCAGGCTGATCTACCCGAATTCGATTTTTATGTTGAGGATGTCTCATCACTACAACTTGGAGAACTACCTGCTGTGCAAGACCGTTTTCAGACTATTATCAAGCGCCGCCTGCGCGCCGAAATTGAACGCAATCCGCCGCTATTTCCCTGGGAAAGTACGCTGCTCGACTACGAAGATCAGCCTGTCGCCAGCACCTGCTGGAACGCCCAGCTCCAGGTTTTAAAGCTGCCTGTGGCATTGCCTGAAGCGCTGATGCTGCAAATTTTTGCTCAGTGCCGCCAGCTCGCCGCCAGCTCCCTGAAGCAGGGCGTCAAGCTGGTGCAGTCAGTCGAGAGCCTGTTCCCCGCAGATCTGGCCAATCTCAACTACTGGGCTGGGCAAGTGCTGATGGAGCCAGCTCGCAGCAGCGCTACCCTCTCTACCGCTAACCTGCCTGACTCTTATGAACAGGCCAACCCCACCCAGCAGATGGTGCTGTCGCTGCTGGCGGCTCAGCAGATGCTAGAAGCAATGACGCTAGAGCTATCGCCCCTGCGTCCGCAGATGCAGCGGCAATGGCTGACGACCTCAGGCGAGCTGGTGATTCAGGCGGACTGCCAGGAAGGTCGGCTGCGCGTCCAGGCTCAAATGCCCAGCGCTGGCCGCCTGATGCTGAGCGGCGAGGCGAGTCAGGCGGCTGCGGTTTGCGCCGAGGCCGAACTCCTGACCATTGAGCTGAGCTGCCAGCCGGGACAGACCTACAGCTTAGAAATCGCCCTAGATGACGCAGACAGCCTGACGTTTGCGATTGCGTTTGGCGAAGACTAAGGGCAGCAATTGATTTAGAGCCGGGTGCAGCATACTCCTCACTCACTGCTCCTAACGTTCTGATTTGACTGTTGAGTTGGCTGCTGTTCTAGCTAAAGTGAGGGGAAGCGTATTTCTCCTCACTTTTGCTGCATGTCTCGTTTAACTGATCCAAACCTCACCTCCGATAGCCCTACGCCGACTGCATCCCTCTGGCAGCGCCTGCGAGAGCGGCTCAAAAACCAGCCGCGCCCAGAGCCAGAAGAGTCAATTCCGCTAAGAGTCTTGGTGCAGGCATTGGTCACGGTCGGGATTTTGGCTACTGATTTGGCCGCTGCCGACAGTGCAGATAGCCTGAATATCAGCATTTGGGCGGTGCCAGCCAGCTGGATTGGCGCATTCTGGAGCTGGAGACAGCGCCGCAAGTCAAATATTCCGGTGCAGTTTTGCATTGCGCTGGCGATGCTGGTGGCGCTGGGCTTATTTTTCACCAGGCTCTGGGGCGAACGCAACGATACGCGACTGGCGCTGGCGACGCTGCTGATTCACCTACAGGTGCTGCACAGCTTTGATCTACCTCGCCGCAAAGATCTGGGCTATTCAGTGGTGATTGGGTTGATTTTGCTGGGCGTGGCTGCGACGCTGAGCCAAACGATCAGCTTTGCGCCACTGCTGTTAGCTTTTTTTGTGATTGCCCTGCCAGTCTTAATGCTGGACTATCGCTCGCGTTTGGGGCTGACGGCTCAGGGCTTTCGGCATGGCCTGGATTTAAAGCCGAAGCGACTCTGGCGGTTTGTGGCCTTGGCGCTGGGGCTGGGGCTAGCTATCTTTCTGGCATTGCCGCGCTTTCCGGGCTATCAGCTGCGCTCGTTTCCAGTCAGCGCCCCGATTCAACTCCAGCAGCAGTTTGACAGCAGCGCCGTGGTGAATCCGGGCTATCTCCGGGAGGGAGAAAACCAAGAGGGCGGCGGCGGCGGTCAAGGACTCAACCAGACGACTGGGCCGGGCGAACTCAACCAGCAGTTTTACTATGGCTTCAACAGCAAAATCAACCAGAATCTGCGCGGCTCATTGAAACCGCGTACCGTGATGCGGG
>CASBQH010000425.1 GCA_949127695.1 Synechococcales cyanobacterium PMM_0073 | reverse complement strand
TTTGTGAGGCCAGGTCAAAGGCAATAAAGCACGCTTCCGGTCGTTGCTCACCCATTGCCAGCGCCGAATTACCTGGTCCCGCCCCCAAATCGAGCACCCAAAACGGGCCACTTCCCGTCGGCACCGCGTCCAACAGATGGGCGCTATTCGCCTGCCAGATCGGGTTGCCCTGCGCGTCGCGGTTTACGGCCTTACCGGGCTGGGCGGGGGGCAAAACCTCCAGACCGCAACCAACGCCGCAATAGGGGCAAATCGTTCGGGTGGGTTGGGACATATGCTCAAAACTCTTGAAACTGCGGGAGCGGATCACTCTACGTCATCATGGGCAAAGCGGCGATAGAGGAAGTCGAGGGCGCTGTTGCGGAGTTCGTAGTAGGTGGGAGATTCCATCACCTGCGCTCGGTCGCGCGGACGCGGAAACGGAATATCCATGATTTCGCCAATTTTGGCCGCTGGGCCGTTGGTCATCATCACCAGCCGGTCGGCCAGCAGCAGTGCTTCGTCGATGTCATGCGTAATCATTAGCACTGTGACCTGATGGTCTGTCCAGATTTTCAGCAGCTCTTCTTGGAGTTCCTCGCGGGTGATCGGGTCAAGTGCCCCAAACGGCTCATCCAGAATGAGCACCTGCGGACGCAGCGCCAAAGCCCTGGCAATGCAGACCCGCTGCTTCATGCCGCCAGAGAGCTGTCCCGGCCTTTTATCAGCGGCTTCTGATAGCCCCACCATGGCCAGATGATCGCGGGTGATCTGGTCTTTTTCGGCATGGGGCTTCTCTGGCCAAACGGAGTTAATCCCCAGAAAAATATTTTCGTAGGCCGAGAGCCAGGGCAAGAGCGAATAGTTTTGAAATACCACCATCCGGTCGGGGCCGGGTTCGGTAATTACCTGCGACTGGAGGCGCACCTCGCCTGTGGTGGGCTGTCGGAAGCCGGAAACCATATCGAGCAGGGTAGATTTACCGCAGCCGGAATGGCCAATCACGCAGATAAATTCGCCTTCGCGAACGGTGAGATTAATCCCATCGAGTACGGTGTAGGAACCCGTAGGCGTAGGATAAACCTTTGAAAGATTGTCGATCACTAGGAAGGCGTTCGGATCAATCTCGGCGGTTGGGCTATCGACTTTGTTTAAGATTTGCATGGCAGATTTGTGAAGAGTAGAGAAATCAGAAAATTATGCGTAACTGAAGTACCCACGAACAATTGGTGCTAAGCCGCCACGGCTGTCTTGCTAACAGCGCCGTCTAGATCAATTTCCTGGATCTGAATCTCCTGCTTAATCGCCAAGCTGTCGAGGTAGCCCAGCGGATCGTCCGGGTTAAATACCGTGCCGTCAAACAGGGCAAACGAGCCGCGATTGGGCGCAGTATCGGGCATTTCTAGGGCGCGAGCTGCTGCCCCATAAACATCCATCCGCCGCACCCGATCCAGCACATCCACCCAGTTTTTGGGGAAGGGGGCAATCCCCCAGCGCGCTAGCTGCGTCAAAATCCAGAGGGCTTCGCCGCGATTTGGGCAGTTGGTCATATCAATATGGAACTGGTTAAACCGCAGCAGCGTTTCGGGCGGACGACCATCGCCTCGGTCATAGGGATCGAGGAAGCCAGCGCGGATGTAGTCAAGCTTGGCTCCCACGTAGTTCGGCTTGGCCAGCAGTTCGGCAATTTCACCCCGGTTGCGCCGATCGTCACAGTATTCGGCAGCTTCCATCAGCGCCTTGACTAGCGCCAAATGCGTTTCGGGATATTGATTTGCCCAGTCTTCACGCATTCCCAGCACTTTTTCTGGATGGCCGGCCCAAAGCTCTAGGTCATTGGCAATCACGAAGCCCAGCCCTTCGCTCACCGCATGGGCATTCCAGGGTTCACCGACGCAAAACCCGTCAATGTTGCCCGCCTTTAGCGTCGCCACCATCTGCGGTGGCGGAATCACAGTCAGGTTCACGTCATGGTCTGGGTCAATCCCGCCAGAGGCCAGCCAGTAGCGCATGATCAGGTTATGCATGGAGGCTGGATGCACCGAGGCGAGCGTCCGGGGCTGCGCGCCTGCCTCCGCTGTGAGCATCGCCTTAAAATCAGCCAGATTGCGGACGCCCGCCTCAAACAGCCGCTTGCTGAAGGTGATCGCGTTGCCGTTGCGGCTCAGCACTAGCGAAGTGACCACGGGAATTGGCGCTCTGCCACCCATGCCGACCGTCAAGCCCAGCGGCATCCCGGCCACCATCTGCGCCGCATCCAGCCGTTTTGAGACCACGCCTTCAGAAATCGCCTTCCAGCTCGGCTCCCGCGAGAGCGTCACTTCTTCCAGGCCATATTTTTTAAACATCCCCATTTCATGCGCCACCACCAGCGACGCGCAGTCGGTGAGGGGCATAAAACCCAGCTCCAGGTTCACTTTCTCAAGGCCATTGCGGGCAATTGCAACCACCTGAGTCTTGCGCTGCTTGGCCTTCTTCTGCTGATTCAAGAAATAGCTGATTTCGCTGCGGAGGGCGTAGTAGTTGGGATGGTTCACCACCTTCAGCCGCTCGCGGGGACGGGCAAACGGCACGTCGATAATTTGGCCAATGTAAGACTCTGGCCCGTTGGTTAGCATCACGATCCGATCTGAGAGCAACAGCGCCTCATCCACGTCATGCGTCACCATAATGCAGGTGAGCTGGTTCTGCTGCGCGATCTGCATCAGCTGATCCTGCAAGCCGCTGCGAGTCAGGGCATCCAGCGCCCCAAATGGCTCATCTAGCAGCAGCACTTTCGGCTTAATTGAGAGCGCCCGCGCAATCGACACCCGCTGCTTCATCCCGCCTGAAAGCTGCCCCGGCCTCTTTTCGGCGGCTGGTCTCAGCTTTACCATGTCGATATGATGCTCGACAATTTCGCTGCGCTCAGAGGCTGGCAGATGGCTCATCACTTCATCCACGGCCAAGGCAATATTTTGGCGCACCGTCAGCCAGGGCAAGAGCGAGTAGTTTTGGAACACCACCATCCGGTCGGGGCCGGGTTCAGTCACCTGCCGACCTTCCAGCAAAATGCCGCCTGCTGTGGGTCTTGCCAATCCGGCAATAATATTCAGCAGCGTTGATTTACCGCAGCCGGAATGCCCCAAGAGCGTCACAAACTCGCCCTTCTTGATCTCCAGGCTAATGTTTTTCAGGGCGATATAGGCTCCGCCGTTGGCAAGCGGAAACACCTGGTCAATGTGATCGATTACAACAAAAGCACTCATGGGTAATCAGGATTGTGAAAGGTCGAGAAGCAAACTGAAACAAACAAAACTCAACTCTAGTCAGATTCTTAGCGTTAACTGTCTTAGCCCCTGCCAATCCCCTACCGTTAATCCGCAGGCACGACTCGATCGGCAATGAAGCAGATGATTTTGTCGAGCAGCAGCCCAACCAGCCCGACGTAAATAATCGCCAGAATCACCTCGCTGACAATGCCGCTATTGTAGGCATCCCAGATAAAGAAGCCAATTCCGACGCCGCCCGTCAGCATTTCGGCAGCCACAATCGCCAGCCAGGAGAGGCCAATCGCAATTCTCAATCCGGTAAAAATATAGGGAACCGTCGAGGGAATTAATACTTTGGTAAAGTACTTCATCTTCGAGAGCTTCAGCACTTTGGCAACGTTGTTGTAATCCTGCGGAATATTTTGGACGCCAACGCCCGTGTTGATAATAATCGGCCAGATTGCCGTAATAAAAATCACGAAAATGGCCGCAGGCTGCGAGTCTTTGAGTGCAGCCAGCGAAATGGGTAGCCATGCCAGCGGCGGTACGGTTCGCAGCACCTGAAAAATGGGGTCAAGCGCCCGAAACATCAGCGTGCTGACACCCACCAAAACGCCCAAGGCTACGCCCGCCACGGCTGCAAGGCTGTAGCCAACTGCCACCCGTTGCAGGCTAGCCGCCAACTGCCAGAACAGCCCTTGATCGGTGCCGTCACCTCGGTAAAACGGGTCAATAATCAGCGGCCAAGTTTCTTCAACGACTTGAATGGGTCCTGGCAGCGTCGCGCCCGGAAGCGAGCAAAGCAGCTGCCAGATCGTCAGCAGAATCAGCGTAGCCACAGCAGTGGGCAGCAGATTCTTCAGGGAATTTAAGACTTTTGTGCCAAAGCTAGTGGCATAGGGATTACGCGCGGTGCTGATGTTAGTGGCCATGCAGGAGCTTTCCTTAGCGTTAGCAGAGATGAATTAAGCGAGCCCCCTAGCCCCCTTACGAAAGGGGGAACCGGACTAGATTTTAGCAGTGCTAAGGGGGTCTATAGAATTTTCCGGAAGTCCCCTTTTTGTAAGGGGGATTTAGGGGGATCAACCGAGCAAATTGGCTTACGCCTTCACAATTTTGAGGCTCTTGAGATAGGCTTCGGGCTTTTCGGGATCAAACTTGATGCCGTCAAAGAAGGTTTCGACACCGCGTGAGGTGCTCTTGGGAATCATCGCCTCTTGCCCAATCCCCTTCGCAGCCTCCCGCCAGATATCTTCCCGATTCACTGCCTTGATCAGCGCCGCAGTATCGGTATCTTTGGGCAGATAGCCCCAGCGCATGTTTTCAGTTAAGAACCAGAGATCGTGGCTTTGGTAGGGATAGGATGCGCCATTGCCCCAGAACCGCATCCGCAGATCGCTGTTGGTTAGCGTCCGGCCATTGCCAAAGTCAAAGTTGCCTTTCATCCGCTCGACAATATCTTCAGCGGGAACCTTAAACCACTGACGGGCAGAGACGATTTTGCACATCTCGTCTGTGTTGGCCAAGTCATCGCACCACATTTGCGCTTCCTGCACCGCCATCGTGATCGCCTTGGCGGCTTTGGGATTGGCTTCCACCCAGTCAGCCCGCATTGCCAGCGCTTTTTCAGGATGGTCTTTCCACAGCTCGCCCGTGGTCAGGGCATTGTAGCCCACCTTCTGGTTCACGGTTTGCGCGTTCCAAGGTTCGCCTACGCAGAAGGCTTCCATCGTATTCACCTTGATATTCGCGACCATTTCCGGCGGTGGCACCACAATGGTCGAGACATCTTTGTCAGGGTTAATTCCACCTGCTGCTAGCCAATAGCGCATCCAGAGGTCGTGAGTGCCGCCCGGAAAGGTGACGGCGCATTTCATCTCTTTACCGTTGGCCTTGCCAGATGCAAAGACTTCTTTCAGGGGGCTGCTATCGGTCTCAAGCTTCAGAGCAGCATGGGTATTGGACAGTGAAATCCCCTGGCCGTTGACGTTCAGCCGCGCCAAGATATTCATCGGGATCTTTGCGTTGCCCTTGGTAATCTTGCCCGCTGTGATCAAGTAGGGCATTGGGGTCAAAATATGCGCGCCGTCGATGCCGCCGCCGCCAGAGCCTAGCTCAATGTTGTCGCGGGTGACTGCCCAAGAAGCCTGCTTCACCACCTCGACATCAGGCATCCCATATTTGGCAAACAGCCCTTTCTCTTTGGCAATGATCAGCGGGGCAGAGTCGGTTAGGGCAATAAAGCCGAGCTTGGCGGTGGTGACTTCGGGCGTGTCGGCAGCGGCCACTGGGCTGGGCGAGGCGGGTGAGCTGCTACCGCTCGTGCTAGCCGGTTTAGAGCTGCATCCGTTGATGAGCAGAGTGGCGGCAGTTGTGGCGCTAGCGGTAACTAGGAAATTGCGTCTTGAAATTTTCGACATGTTCTTCTCGCTTAAAAAAATCTAGGTGGGGAATCGGAATCAATGCATGAATCTAAACTGGACTGCAATCAGAAACTTGACTCAGGCGACAGGTTCGCCCCTGACTCTGGCTCCAAACTGCTGCACGAGCAGATCGCGCAGCAGGGGTTGAAGATCATCGCAGGCAATCCCTTTCTGGACACAGCTGCCAAGATGAGCATCTTTGCCCACCTTGCCGCCCATATACAGATCGACGCCATCCACGGGTTTGCCATCCTTGCGGGCTTTGGTGCCCATCAGGCCAATATCGGCCACCTGCGGCTGTCCGCAAGAGTTGG
>CASBQH010000424.1 GCA_949127695.1 Synechococcales cyanobacterium PMM_0073 | reverse complement strand
GCCAGAGGTGCTTCAGCCAGAGGTGCTTCAGCCAAAAGTAATCCAGCCAGAAGTAATCCAGCCAAAAGTGATCCAGCCAGAAGTGCTTGACTCAGACGATAGGCCAATCATTCGCGCTAAGCCGTTTGTGCTGCCCGAAGAAAGCATTGACTAGCGCAGCTAGAACCAGCCCAGCTAGGCAAATCACGCAGCCCAGCGCATCGGCTGATCGAGCAAGGTTGTTATACTAAAATCGCCAAAGTGCCTCAAAGTTAAGCCATTCATCACGTTTATTCCGCCATGCAGCCCACTGACCCGAGCAAGTTCACCGAAAAAGCCTGGGAGGCGATCGTCAAATCGCAGGATGTCGCTCGCCAGTATCAGCATCAGCAGCTTGAGGTGGAACATGTGATCTTGGCGCTGCTAGAGCAAGAAGGAGCTGCCCAAACGATTCTGACCAAAGCGGGCATCAGTCCGGCTAAATTTAAGCAGCAGCTCGAAACCTTTGCCCAGCGGCAGCAGCGCAGTGGCTCTAGCAGCCAGCTCTATTTGGGACAGGGGCTAGATACGCTGCTGGACAAGGCCGAAGCGGCTCGTCAGACCTTAAGCGACGACTTTGTTTCAGTTGAGCATCTGCTGCTGGCGCTGGCTGAAGATGACCGCACCGGACGCCGGATTTTTCGGGGCTTTGAAGTCGATACGCGCAAGCTGGAAGCGGCAGTTAAAGCCGTGCGGGGCAGCCAGCAAGTCAAAGATCAGAACCCCGAAACGGGCTATCAGGCGCTGGAAAAATATGGCCGTGACCTAACCGAATCGGCGCGGCAGGGCAAGCTTGACCCCGTGATTGGCCGCGACGAAGAAATTCGCCGCGTCGTGCAGGTACTCTCGCGCCGGATGAAAAATAATCCAGTGCTAATTGGCGAACCGGGTGTGGGCAAAACCGCAATTGCCGAGGGCTTAGCGCAGCGAATTATCAACGGCGACGTGCCCGAATCGCTCAAAGATCGCCGCTTGATTAGCCTCGATATGGGTTCGCTAATTGCCGGAGCCAAATACCGAGGCGAGTTTGAAGATCGGCTGCGGGCGGTATTGCGCGAAGTCACCAGCTCTGAAGGGCAGGTGGTGCTGTTTATTGACGAGCTGCATACGGTGGTGGGAGCCGGAGCCTCGCAGGGGACAATGGACGCAGGCAACCTGCTCAAGCCGATGCTCTCACGCGGCGAACTGCGCTGCATTGGCGCAACCACGCTGGATGAATACCGCAAATATATTGAAAAAGATGCGGCGCTAGAGCGGCGCTTCCAGCAGGTCTATGTCGATCAGCCCAACGTGGAAGATACGATTTCGATTTTGCGCGGCCTCAAAGAGCGCTACGAAGTGCATCACAAAGTCAAAATTGCCGATTCGGCGCTGGTCGCGGCAGCGACGCTATCGGATCGCTACATCAGCGATCGGTTTTTGCCCGACAAGGCGATTGATCTAGTGGACGAAGCCGCCGCTCAGCTGAAAATGGAGATTACCTCCAAGCCAGTCGAGCTTGAAACGATTGACCGCCGTCTGATTCAGCTGGAGATGGAAAAGCTGTCGATTGAAGGCGAAGGCCAGTCGGCGATGGTGATTCGCTCTTACCGCAGCTCGCAGGATCGGCTAGAAAAAATTGCCCAAGAAATTGCCGAACTCCAGCAAGAGCAGAGTCGGCTCAGCTCGCAGTGGGAATCAGAAAAGGCGCTAATTGACGAGATCAACAGCCTGCGCCAGGAAGAAGAGTTGCTGCGCCGCCAGATTGACAAAGCCGAGCGCGACTACGATCTCAACACTGCCGCCCAGCTCAAATATGGCCGTCTCGAAGCCGTGCATCGCGAGCTAGAAGCCAAAGAAGCCAGCCTGGTCGATATCCAGCAGCGCGGCGAAACCCTGCTGCGCGAGCAGGTGACTGAAACCGACATTGCCGAAATTGTCGCCAAATGGACGGGCATTCCGGTGAATCGACTGATGGAGTCTGAGCGCCAAAAGCTGCTCCAGCTCGAAAGCTATCTGCATCAGCGGGTGATTGGCCAGCATGAAGCCGTGGAGGCCGTCTCAGCCGCAATTCGGCGGGCGCGCGCCGGGATGAAAGATCCGGGTCGCCCGATTGGTTCGTTTATGTTTCTCGGCCCCACGGGCGTCGGTAAAACTGAGCTAGCCCGGGCGCTGGCGCAGAGCCTATTTGATGCCGACGACGCGATGGTGCGGCTGGATATGTCGGAATATATGGAGAAAAACTCGGTGGCTCGCTTGGTCGGCGCACCGCCGGGATATGTTGGCTATGAAGAAGGCGGTCAGCTTTCGGAGGCGATTCGGCGGCATCCTTACTCAGTGCTGCTGCTAGATGAGGTGGAAAAGGCGCATCCTGACGTGTTTAATATTTTGCTGCAACTGCTGGACGATGGCCGGATTACCGACTCGCAGGGACGCACCGCCGACTGCCGCAATACGGTCATTGTGATGACTAGCAATATCGGCAGCGAATATATTCTGGATGTGGCAGGTGATAATAATCAGTATGAAGAGATGCAGCGGCGGGTGATGGGGGCTTTGCGCGGCCACTTCCGGCCAGAATTCCTGAATCGGGTAGATGATATTATTCTGTTTCATCCGCTCAGCCTCAAGGAGCTGCGCCAAATTGTTGGCATTCAGCTCCAGCGGGTGCGTCGTCTGCTGGCGGATCAAAAAATCAGCCTCGAACTAACGCCAGAAGCCCAAAACTATATTGCCGACGTGGGCTACGATCCGGTTTACGGGGCGCGTCCGCTGAAGCGGGCAATCCAGAAGGAAGTCGAAAACCCCTTGGCTACCAAAATCTTGGAGAATGCCTTTGTTGAGGGTGACAGCATCCGCGTCGATCTAGTCGATCACAAGCTGGTGTTTGAAAAGCAGGTGGCTGAGCCTAGCAGCCAAGAAGCCGATAGCCCTGCTGTTGTTGAAGCTGATAGCGCCGCCGCTAGCGTTGAGATAACTGGCGGCGAACCACCCGATACAAACGGCCAGCATCCCGATATCGAATCTGAGCCAATCTTGACGGCCGATGCCTGAGTTCGGGCATTGGGGCATCAATCGCCCAGCCGCTGATAGTCAACGCCATGCGGATTATCGACTAGCTCTGAAGCCTTCTGAATTTCGATTGCGATCAGCCGATCGTCCATGTCATAGTCGATTTTGATTCCCGGCTGCTCTTCGTTGTAGTCTTCCACCGGCAAGTCGCGAAACACGATTCGCATCACGTCTGTAGCGGGATTATAAGTTATCTTCATGCTGTCTCCACTCGCCTGAACCCTTGTGACTCGTCATCATAGTCACAAGATCTACTCAAAATTGTAGCCCGCATATCACAATCGCCCAAAGCTGGTAACAACTGCAACAAACTGCTGCTCTCGACTGGGATCTGACTGGTGTTATTCACAAGAGTTTGGGCGGTAAATTCACCAAAAAATCCCCTACTGAAGTGGAGCAGTAGGGGAGATATTTCACCTTGGAGCGCTAAAAATCAGCTCGCATCAGATCAAATGAGGCTCAAGCTGTCAGCGATCTTAGCTGTAGAGCAGGTTGTTTTGATATGACTTCTCAAACCGAGGGACGAGGGCATTCAAGGTTTCTTGGCGTTCAGCGTCAAATCTGGGGTTGAGCGCATTCAAGGTTTCCTGACGCTCCTGTTTGAACCGAGGACTCAGGGCATTCAGCGTCTCCTGGTACTCTTTCTCAAATCGAGGGCTAAGGGCATTCAGCGTCTCTTTGTGTTCTTTGTCAAAACGCTGGTTGAGCTTGTTCATTGTCTGCTGGCGTTCGGCGTCGAAGCGTTGGTTTAAGGCCAGAGCTGGGGTAGCCGTAGCCGTCAGAGCTAGAACAGAGAGTGTGGCGAGAAAAATGCGTTTCATGAGGCTTGCTCCTTAATTGAGTCGCGTATCGAGTAGCTTCTGTAAAGCGAACTCTTTACTGGCTTGATTACTACAATGCAGCCTGTCGCTGAACCTGCTATGACTAGAAGCTGAGACTGAGGTAATCATTTCCTGAGAAAACTGAGAGCAGTCAGGTTGATATTTACGGGCTTATGTTAAATAGATGAACTTTTGGCTGGGCTGTGCAATTTGGGCTTACAAAGACTGGGTGGGAGAGCTGTTCCCGCTGGGCAGTCGGCCTGCCGATTTTTTGCCGCTCTATAGCCGTCGGTTTACGGCAGTCGAAGGCAATACGACGTTTTATTCAGTGCCAGATGCGGCAACCGTCAGCCGCTGGGCAAGCCAAACGCCACCCGGCTTTCAGTTTTGGCCAAAGCTGCCGCGCCAGATTACGCATCAGGGGCCACTGGTGCCGCAGATTCCGCAGCTGCTGAGCTTTGTGGCACGAATGCAGGGGTTGGGCGATCGGCTGGGCGGTCTGTTTGCTCAGCTGCCGCCCAGCTACAGCCCCGCAGAATTTGCCGATCTGGAGGCTTTTTTGCGCGCCTGTCCTGCCAATGTGAGGCTGGCGGTGGAGCTGCGGCATCTGGGCTGGTTTGAGCCGGAGCAGGCTGAGCGGGTGAATGCATTGCTGGCCAATTTTGGCATGGGGCGAGTGCTGCTAGATTCGCGCCCAATCTATGACTGCCCAGACGATCCGCAGCTCACCTCCGAGCGCCGTAAGCCACGCCTGCCGCTTCAGCCTGTGATAACTGCTGATTTTGGCGTCGTGCGCTACATCAGTCATCCAGAGCTGGCCTACAATCAAACCTACCTGGAGGGTTGGGCTGAGCAAGTTCAGCAGTGGCTAGCGCAAAATCGGCAGGTTTATTTCTTTGTGCATTGCCCCGTTGAGCAGCATTCACCCCAAATTGCCCGACAGTTTCAGCAGCTTTTAGAAAACGCTGCGCCAGAGCTAGTGCCGCCTCTGCCCTGGAATTTGATTGAAGCATCTCAACCTACTGCTACCCAACTCGACTTGTTTTAGGAACTGAGCCTTAAAATAGGCGATGGATTGATCCCACACCCTACGTTTAAGAGAGAGCTGCATGACCGTTGTCCCTTCAAACCGTCCGTCACTCAAGCGATTGAGCCAATTTGATCGTCAGCTTTGGAACCGCTTTGTGGCAATTGCTCAGCCCTACTGGTTCCCGACAGCCAAGAACCAAGGCAAGCAGTTTTTTCTGCTGATTGGGCTGCTGATTGTATTTTTGTTTGCGCTGCTGTTTTTGCTGACTGGCGGTGTTGTATTTCTGCTAAAGGCGCTGCTGCCAAGCTTTATGGCCGAAACAGCGGGTGGGCTGATTGGCTTAGTACAGGGCACATTCAGCTCTCCGGCAATTTGGATTGTGCTGGCGGCGCTGCTGATTCCAGCGGTGGCGCTTTTCCTGGCGCGGCGGCAGGTGATTCCGCGCTGGCAGCAATGGCTATTTTTGGGCGTGCTGCTGCTGCTGTCGCTGGCGGTGAGCGGCATGAACGTGCTGATTAGCTACGTAGGCAATTTCTTTACTACGGCACTTTCCGAGCGCGATGCCCCCACGTTTTGGCGGTTCTTTTTTGTCTATGCGGGCGTGTTTGTGGTGGCCACGCCAATTGTGGTGTTCTTCAACTTCGTTCAGGATCTGCTGGGTCTGCGCTGGCGCGACTGGATGACTCAAAAGTTTCTCGGCCAATATTTTCACAGCCGCGCCTATTACGAAATCAACTTTGAAGAAGATATCGACAACCCGGATCAGCGAATCGCCGAAGATATTAAGTCATTTACCACAACTAGCCTCAGCTTTCTGCTGCTGGGTCTGGGCGCTCTGATTGACGTGATCTCGTTCACCGGCATTCTCTGGTCAATCTCGCAGTTTCTGGCAATTTTTCTAGTAGGCTATGCCTTGGTAGGGACAATAGTTGCAGCCCTATTTGGTCGCAGGCTGATCTCACTCAACTTTAATCAGCTGCGCCGCGAGGCCGATTTTCGCTATGGGCTAGTGCATGTGCGCGACAACGCTGAGTCAATTGCCTTCTATCAAGGCGAAGCCCAAGCAATGGGGCAGATCCGCCGTCGCTTTACTGACGTGCTGCAAAACTTTCGGTTTTTGATTGGCTGGCAGCGTAACCTGGCTCTCTTCCGCACGCCCTACCGCTATGCCACTTTTATTCTGCCTTCGGTAATTTTGGCTCCGCTCTATTTTTCAGAGCAGATCAAATTTGGTGATATTACCCAGGCTGGCTTTGCCTTTAGCCAAATTTTTGAAGCCTTTGCGCTGGTGGTGCTGCAAATTAACCAGCTCAGCACCTTTGCCGCAGGCATTAACCGCCTTGAAACCTTCACTGAAGCGCTGGAGGCGCAAGATCAGCCGCCGCCTGCCGAGGTCAGCACTATCCATACCCAACAAGCGCCCGAAATTGCCCTGAACGACCTGTCGCTAAATACGCCCAAAGGGCAGCGCAGCCTGCTCAGCAATCTGTCTGTGGCGCTTCAGCCGCAGCAGAGCCTGGTGATTGTGGGGCAGAGCGGCGTCGGCAAAAGCTCTTTGCTGCGGGCAATCGCCGGACTCTGGAACAGCGGCAGCGGCAGCATTTCCCGCCCCGATCTCTCAGAGATGCTGTTCTTGCCGCAGCGGCCTTACATGGTGCTGGGCACGCTGCGCGACCAGTTGCTCTATCCCCACCTCGACCGTGATACCGACAACGCCCAGCTTCAGGTCGCCTTGCAGCAGGCCAATCTGCCAGAGCTAGTCGAGCGAGTTGGCGGCTTTGACATGGAGCTAGACTGGCGAGATCTGCTGTCTTTGGGCGAACAGCAGCGACTCGCCTTTGCCCGACTGCTGCTGAGCAAGCCGAGCTACGCCATGCTGGACGAGGCCACCAGCGCCCTAGATCTAGAGAATGAAAAGCGGCTTTATGAGCGGCTGCGTGCGCTGGGAACCACCTTCGTCAGCGTCGGGCATCGCACCAGTTTGCTGAAATATCACGACTTTGTGCTAGAGCTGTATAGTGACTCTAGCTGGAAGCTAACGCCGATTCAAGACTACCGGGTGAACGAAGAGGCGTTTGTGTAATTTGTAATTTATGTAGGGGGGTGGGAGCAGGCTGACTCTAAGCCTCAGCCTGCGGGTCGCAAATTTCAGGTAGCTCAGCTGGCTCAGCGCTAGAGAGCAGCAGCTTCAGCCCCATCCCGGCAAAGCCCGTAGCCGCAATTCCTTTCACCCAAGCCATGGGCAGCAGCTGCGAAACGCCTTCCCCTAGCAAAACACCCAACAGACTAGCCAGCAGCAGCGCGGCGGAGCTGCCCAAGAAAACGGCCTTCAGCGACTTCGAGCTGCCGCTGAGCGCAATTGCCGCCAGCTGGCTCTTATCGCCTAGCTCAGAGACAAACACCATCACAAAGCTGATTCCCAACAGATGCCAATCCATATGCGTCGCCTAAATGCTGAAAGGTGAACCTAAAGGTGAAATACTTCCCAAAATAGCTGCGCCGAAATTAGCAGCAGCAGCAGACCCGCCGCCTTCTCCAGCGTTTGGGGAGAAATCCGCTGCGCCAGCCAGCTGCCCAGCCAGACGCCAATCAAGCTCGTCAGCACCAACGCCGTGCCCGCACCCGCAAACACAATCCAGGGCGCATGAGACTTGGCCGTGAGCAGCAGCGTCGCCAGCTGAGTTTTGTCGCCCAGCTCAGCCAGAAAAATTGTTAAAAACGTGGAGAGAAATACTTTTAGATGGGGACTGCTATTAGCGCCATTAGCAGCAGATGGCTCTGTGGCCTCACCCAACGGGATGCTAGTCAATGGCGGCGAGACGGGCTGGAGCGGCATGGGCGATCACGTCCTGACGAGGATCTGCTTTCATATTCTTCTCATTTTATCTCGATCTGCCAGCCAAGATGCAACCCCCAGCGATAAACTGCGGCGAACTAGATGCCAACCGCCTGATCAAAGCGCAGCATTTCCAGGCTGCGGTCGCCATAAACGCCTTCAATTTGCTCACGGCAGCAGTCGATCGCAAACTCGTTCAGCTCGTCGGTTTCAATCCCATAGAGATCCTGAAACACCTCGGCTTCTACCCGACAGAACCGAGGCCGCTCGGCATAGATCCGACATTCGCGGTTCAGCCCGTCGTAGTTAATGCACCAGCCGTCTTCGCCCACCATACTCAGATATAGCGCCAGTTCGGGCGGCGAAAGATATTCATCTAGATCAGGCCGATCGGTGGGGTCAAGGTGGCAGCAAGCGCCACAGTGTTTTACGCAATGCCAGGTTGCCATGCGAGCAGTTCCTTGTCTGTGTTCTACCCAATCCACTTTAGCGAGCTTTAAACAGACTGTAACTTTATGCAGAGATTCCGGCCTCAAGCAGGTAAAATGGGGGCGGATTCGTGATCTAGGCTACGTTAAATTACCGTTAAAACTCGTGGGCTTGTTTGGGAGGCGATATGGACTTTTTATCTGGGCTGTTGGGCGGCATCAATTTTGAAACAATCGCTCAGCTAACCATGCTGGCGCTGATTGTGATTGCGGGACCCGCCGTGATTTTTGTGCTAGCCTTTCGAGGCGGCGATCTGTAGATTGATTCAGCAGATTAATTCGGCTTAATTTGCAAGCCTCTAGCTCTGCGGCGGCTCAATCAAACCCGATCTGAGCCGCCGCAGAGTCAGGACTGCTAAAATGTGGCTAATTAATGTGATCATTTTGACAGCTTTGAGGAAAATTTTTAAAAATCTGTCTATTAT
>CASBQH010000423.1 GCA_949127695.1 Synechococcales cyanobacterium PMM_0073 | reverse complement strand
GCGGGAGTCAGAGCATCTGTTTCTGGCAGATTTGCTGGCAAGCCCCCAGCCCAATTCAGCGATCTTTGTGGTGAGCTGGGGCTTTGATGTCGCCAAGCTGGTGCCGCAGCTGCGCTCGCAGAACGTGGTTTATCACGCCCACAGCGCCGGATATCGCCTGAAGCTGCCTGCCGATATTCCCATTATTACCGTCAGCCGCAACACGCTGGGCTATTGGGGGCAGCAGGCTCCGCATTCGCTAATTTACTACTTGCCCAACCAGATTTCAGATCAGTTCTACAATCAGCAAGTTTCCCGCGACATCGACGTGCTGGTGCAGGCGCGCAAGTCTTCAGCTTATTTGTTACAACAGCTAATTCCGGCTCTGCAAGCGCGCTGCAAAGTCACGGTAGTGGAGAGCTACGTCGAAGACCTGCCGGGATTATTTAACCGCGCCAAAGTCTATCTCTATGACTCTGCCGAATATTGGGCGATGCAGGCGGTAAGCGAAGGATTTGGGCTACAGCCACTCGAAGCGATGGCCTGCGGGGCGCGGGTGTTCTCCAGCGTGAATGGCGGTCTGTCAGACTACCTCGATCCGGGCTTTAACTGCGACAAAATTGCCTGCTATTCGCAAGCCTATGACCTTCAGCGGATTCTGGCGGCGCTAGAGCGTCCAGCCTATCCGCCGATTGATCTGAGCGAACACCGCACTGCCCATATTTTGGAGCGGCTTCAGCTGATTTTGAGCGAAGTGAATCACTTTTTTGACCACAAGGCTCAGCAGCCTGCGGATATCGCGGAGCTAAACCCGCTGCGGCTGACTCAGCTCAGAGGCCAACAGCTCTGGCGCAAAGTCCAGAAGCGCTATTTGAACCGGGCTTGAGCGCCTGCGGTTTCGCTTCAAGTCAAACCCCAGACGATATGACAAGATGGGAAACCTGTGCTGTTGAGTTTGTTGTGAACCCATGACTTCTTCTTTAGATGCCTTCCAGCGCCTGCGTGACTTTCGTTCGCTGCTGCTGAAGCTGCACCGGGCTTTGCTCAACTCTGAGCGCCTGGTTTACGAGCAGTTTCATGGCCGGATTTCCTCAAATAACGAGTTTTTTCGGCTGGTGATTGAGCATGACTGGTTTAGCTGGCTGCGGCCTATCTCACAGTTCATCGTCGAAATTGACGAGGCGCTCAGTCCCAAAGAGCCCGCTACCTTAGCGCAGGCCGAAGCGCTGTTGGCCAAAGCCGACGAAATGCTCCAGCCTGATCTTGAAGGCACAACTCTGGAGAAGCAATATTACCGGGCGATCCAGCGCGATCCGGATATCGCGCTGATGCATGCTGAAGTGAAGAAACTGCTGCATCAGGATTAGCAGCTGGCTTTATTCTGGGCTTTTTAGGGCAACGCGGGAAATCTGATCTTGATCTAGCCTTCTTCAACTGCCGCCATGACTAAGCAACTGCCTGCTCCGCTGCGTCGGCCCATCCGTCCATCTGGTTTGCCGCAGATCGGACGGATGACGTTGCGTAAAGTGCTGATTCTGCCGTTTGTGCTGCAAATTGTCGGCACGGTGGGGCTGGTGGGCTATTTATCGTTTCTCAACGGTCAGCGCACCGTGAATCAGTTGGCCAATCGGCTGATGGAGAAGTCTGGCGCTCTCGTCGAGCAGCATTTAGATTCCTATTTGGCTGTACCGCACCAAATTAATCAGGTGAATCTAGATGCGATTGAGCTGGGGCTATTAGATCTGCAAAATTTTGAGCAGATGGGGCAGGTTTTCTTCCGGCAGATGCAGGTTTTTAACGTGGGCTACGTCAACTTTGCCAATCCCCAAGGCGAGTTTATTGGCGTTGAGCGGCTAGCCAACGGCCAGTTTTTGATCAACGAAACCCGGCGCTCAGATCTGAAGCAGCTGTCGATCTATCAGACCGATCCAAAGGGCAACCGACTTAGCTCAACCACGGAGGGAGAGCAGCCGCCGATTCAGGCTGAAGGCTGGTATGCCGATGCGGTAGCGGCCAAACGCCCAGTCTGGAGCCAGATCTATTCCTGGGATGACAAGCCAGAGGTGATGTCGATCTCTTCGAGCTATCCGGTCTATGACCGCAATCGTCAGCTCTTGGGCGTGATCGGCGTTGATTTACTGGTTTCCAATATCAGCGAGTTTTTGCAGAGCATTAAGGTGAGTCCGGCGACACGAATTTTTATTCTGGAGCGGAATGGATTAATCGTGGCCACCAGCAGCGGTAAACCCTACGCGATTGTCAACGGCGAGGCTGAGCGCCTCAGCGCCACGGACAGCGATGACCCCATGACGCAAATGATCGCCAGCCATATCCAGCAAGAACTGGGTGGGTTTGAGACCTTGCAGCAACCGCAAAGGCTTAGCCTGACGCTAGATGGCCACCGCGAGTTTGTCCAAATTACGCCCTGGCAAGACCAGTTTGGCCTTAGCTGGCTGGTGGTGGTGGCCGTGCCCGAAGCTGACTTTATGGCGCAGATTAATCACAACACGCGCGTCACGATTTTGCTCTGCTTTGCCGCGCTGCTCTCGGCCATTTTGG
>CASBQH010000422.1 GCA_949127695.1 Synechococcales cyanobacterium PMM_0073 | reverse complement strand
GTCGCGAATTCTGGTGCTGGGGCTTTGCGGCAGCTTGCAGCCTGCTTATGCCATTGGAGATGCGGTGCTGTACCAAAATGCCATCAGTCCAGATCGCAAAATTCACCGCTGCGATCGGGCGCTGACGGCAGAGCTGCAAACTCGCCTGCCCCAAATTCCGCTGGTGCAGTCTGTGACTAGCCCTCAGTTTGTCCAGTCTGCGACGCAAAAGCGGCAGCTGGGTCAGCAGCATCAGGCGGGCGCAGTAGATATGGAAGGCAGCGCCATTTTGAAGGCTTTGCCCCAAGCCCAAATTGCCATGCTGCGGGTAATCAGCGATGACTGCGAGCATGATCTGCCTGATCTCTCAGCCGCCATTGGCACTGGCCAACTGCGATCTTTACCCCTAATCACAACGCTGCTCCGTCAGCCGGTTGGCTCGCTGCGGCTGATTCGCGGCTCGCTGCGGGGGCTAAAGGCGCTGGAGCAAATTACCCGACAGCTGTTTGAGGTCTAGAATAGCCCCATAGTTCTGTGTAATGCCCTCGCCGCCATGCAGAAATTTCCCTACCCCGTGCCCCAACGCGACCCGCCGCTCTCGCCTCGGCTCACCCTGCCCAGCATGTATGATCTGCCCAGCGAAGACCCAGAGGAACCCGGCTTGCCCGACGAATTTCATGACCTACAGCCGCATCTGCTCAGCCAAACGCTTCGGCTCCAAGGCTATGGCGACCAGATGTTTACCGGCACCGATCTCAACCTCTACTACGACGTGCGGCATCCGCTCTGGCAGAAGCGCCCCGACTGGTTTCTGGTGCTGGGTGTGCCGCGCCTCTATGATGACATTGACCTGCGAGCTAGCTACGTGGTCTGGCAGGAGGGCGTCAATCCGTTTATGGTGGTGGAGCTGCTCTCACCGGGCACGGCTCAAGAAGATCTAGGCGAGCAAGCTGAGTCAGAATCCCTGATTTCCAACGGCCAAGTTAAAGAAACGCCTCCCAGCAAATGGCAGGTCTACGAGCAGATCCTGCGCGTGCCCTACTATCTGGTGTTTAGCCGCTATACCAATCAGCTGCGCTGCTTCCAGCTCAGAGGTAGCCGTTACGAAGAGCAGCAGCTAGACGCCGCCCATCCGCGCCTTTGGATTCCCGAACTTGGGCTTGGACTAGGACTCTGGCAGGGCAACTACGACGGCATTACCCGGCCCTGGCTGCGCTGGTATGACGCCGAAGCCCAGTGGATTCCCACCCCGGAAGAGCGCGCTGAGCTAGAAGCAGAACGGGCTGAGCTAGAAGCAGAACGCGCTAATCAGGCCATAGCACAGTTGCAGCAGGTGGTTCGCAATCTGCTGCTTCAGGGAATGAGCATTGAGCAGGTGGCGATGCTGGTCGGGCTATCTGAGGCGCAGGTCAGCCGCTGGGCAGCAGATTAGGCGGTCGCTGCCTGGATCGCCTCTGCCTGCATGGCCTGCGCCTGAATCGCCTGCGCCTGAATGGCGGTGATGGCGACGGTATTGACAATATCGGTGACGGTACAGCCGCGACTCAGATCGTTGACAGGCTTGCGTAAGCCTTGCAGAACTGGGCCGATTGCCACTGCATTTGCCGAACGCTGCACGGCCTTGTAGGTATTGTTGCCAGTGTTCAGATCAGGAAAAATAAATACCGTGGCGTGACCGGCCACCTCGCTTCCCGGCAGCTTGGTTTTGGCGACGCTTTCATCCACCGCCGCATCATACTGAATCGGACCTTCGATTTTCAGATCGGGTCGCAGGGCTTTGGCGATGCGGGTGGCCTCTTTCACCTTTTCCACCTCTGCCCCCCGACCCGACTCGCCCGTAGAATAAGATAAAATCGCCACCAGCGGCTCAATCCCAAACTGCTCTGCCGTCAGCGCTGAGCTAATTGCAATATCGGCCAGCTGCTGCGGGTTAGGGTTGGGGTTGACCGCGCAGTCGCCGTAGACCAGCACCCGGTCTTCTAGCCCCATCAAAAACACGCTGGAGACAATCGAGACACCGGGCTGAGTGCGAATGAATTCTAGCGCCGGACGAATCGTGTGAGCGGTGGTGTGGACTGCGCCTGACACCATGCCGTCCGCTGCGCCCCGATAGACCATCATCGTGCCAAAGTAGCTGGGATCTAGCATCAAATCATGGGCATAGTCGGCGGTGATGCCCTTATGCTGACGCAGCTCAAAATAGGTGGCGGCATAGTCGTCTAGCCAGGGAGAATGGCGCGGGTCAATGATTTTGGCCTGCTCAAGGTTAATTCCCAGGGCGGCAATCTGGCTGCGGATCTCTGACTCGTCGCCCAGCAGCGTCAGGTCAGCCACGCCTCGGCGCAGCAGAATTTCGCTGGCGCGCAGAATGCGCTCCTCGCTGCCTTCGGGCAGGACAATATGCTGCCGCGAAGCCTTGGCGCGCTCCACCAGCTCATATTCAAACATCAGCGGCGTCATGCGGCTGGATCGCGCCACGGCAATCCGGTCGCTCAGCTTGGCGCTGTCCACATGCGCTTCAAACAGCCCCAAAGCCGAGGCAATTTTGCGCGGGTTGTCGGGCGTAATTTCGGCACGCACGGTGCTAATCTTGGCGGCAGTTTCGTAGGTGTCGCTCTGCACACTCAAAATCGGCACCGTCCAGCGCGAGCCAGCAATCACCGACTGAATCTGCGGATCTAGTCCCAGTCCGCCCGTCAGCACCAGCCCAGATACGCTGGGAGACTGGTCAGAGAGCGTGGCGGCCAGACAGCCCAGCACCACATCTGAGCGATCTCCGGGCGTAATCACCAAGCTGCCTTCCTGGAGGCGCTCTAAGAAATTCGGCAGCTGCATTGCGGCAACTTTAATGTTCAACACTTCTCGATTCAGCCGCTCAGCGTCGCCCTGAATCAGCTCGCCCTGGATCGCTTTGGCAATTTCGGCCACGGTCGGCTTCAGCAGCAGCTCGTCGTCCGGCAGCACAAACGCCGGATCAGGCCAATTCCAGACGGTTTGCAGGCCGCTTTTTCCCTGCGTCAAATGCTCTGGCGCAACCCGGTTGACAATCGTGGCCACCAGGGCGCAGCCTGCTTCTAAAAAAGCCTCGCGCTCGGCGCGGACGGCGTTGACGACCTCATGCGGAGCCTTGCCGCTGCCGTTGGTGACGAGCAGAATTGGGGCAGAGAGATGGTTGGCAACGCGGCTATCAAAATTATCGACAAAGGCTGGATCAATATCAGTTGCATCAATCCCTTCGCAGACTACAAAATCACACTGTTGCTCTAGCGCTTTGTATTTTTGAATGATCTGCTTTAGCAGCTCGCTATATTGCCCCGTTGCAATCAGGTGATTAGCGGCTTCGTGGGTGAGAGCATACTGCGCTTCGTAGGGCAGATCCAGCTGGTAGCGGCTGAGCGCGAGCTGAATGTCGTTGTCAAGATCGCTGCCGCCGTGAATCACCGGGCGAAAAAAGCCGAGCTTGCGAATCCGCTTTGAAAGCAGCTCCATAATCCCCAGCAGCACCAGCGATTTGCCGCTTCCTGGCTCAATCGCCACAATGTAAAGATTCTTCAGCATTGGTAGTTTTCCTCAACAGTTCAGAGACAGGCTCTAGCCCCGCCCAGGATATACCCGGCCTTTCCAAGCGCCTCCTTGACCCTGCCAGTACCGTACCGCAGAATCCAGCGTCATAAGTGTATAGAGCAACGCAATTCCGGGTAAAGCTATTGCCCAAGCCGGAGAGAGCCGATAAAATCGCACGGTTGGCCAGTAGGCTAACGTCATCAGCGCCCAGCCCAATATCCCCAAGCCTGTCAGCCAGTCGCGTCCTAGCAGCAGCCCAGCCAGAGCTGACCCGACCGGAGCTATGTAGACTAGCAACATTCCTAAAATTGTTCCAATTAGCAGCATCCAGGAATATTCCAACTGCGTAAAAGCAGTTCGAGCCACCATATCCCAAATTGTCTTCAGGCTAGGATAGGGGCGCAGGCTGCGAGTTCGATCACTCAGCCCCAGCCAAATCGGATGAACGCTGTCTGGCTCTAGCTTGACAGCTTGAGCCAGAGCACAGTCGTCAATTAACGCCTGCCGGATTGATTGCAGACCGCCAATGCGCTCTAGCGCCGCCGCCCGAATCAAAATGCAGCCGCCCGCCGCCGCTGCCGTGGGGCTTGTGGGATCGTTCACCCAGCTAAAGGGATAGAGCAACTCAAAGAAAAACACAAAGGCCGGAATCAGCAGCCGTTCCCAAAAGCTCTCGCAGCGTAGCCGCACCATCACCGAGACTAGATCGAGATCTTGCTGCTGCGCCAATCCTAAGAGCCGCCGCAGATTCTCTGGATCATGCTGAATATCGGCGTCGCTGAGCAGAAAATAGTCAAATCCGGCTGCGGCCTCTAATCCCTGCTGCATCGCCCAGAGCTTGCCTGACCATCCGGCGGGCAGCGGCTGAGCGCCAATCACCTGAAGCTGCGCCGACTTGCCCAAGGCTGCGGCTGTTTGCTGCGCCACTTCGGCTGTGCCGTCGCTGCTCTGGTCATCAACCAAAATCATCGACAAAGGGTGAGTCTGGTTCAAGAGCGAGCTGAGCGTGGCGGGCAGCAGTTCGGCCTCGTTGCGCGCCGGAATGATTGCACAGACTGAGGCCGCAGGGAGAGAGCCTAGCTCTAGCTGCTCCAACAGAATATTTGATCTCCAAAACTGGCCGCGTCGCCCCAGTAGCCCTAGCCAGATCAAAACGCTCGCCAGCCCAAACCCAATTCCTAGCATTATGTTTCACTTTACCGCTCATGCCGGCTGACTAATACTAGGTTTGAGCTATTCTATGTTCATATTTATAGTATTCTGCATCGCATTGTGACTCTCATCTAGCAGATGTTCACCAGCGTCCTAGCTATTGATTCCTACTTGGAATTCAAAGGAAAAGATCCGTAAAGCTGGTGACAAGACTCGAACTTGCGACCGGCGGTTTACAAAACCGCTGCTCTACCAACTGAGCTACACCAGCATACCGTAAAGAATTGTAGCAAACTTATAGAAATATCTGCAAATTCTGAGGCTGGCGAATTGGGGAAGCTGCACTGGCGAGCTTCCTACACTAAAGCCGCCGAACTCTGGGAATCCGACGGCTTTATCACCTGTTATGTGGGTTGAGTTACCGGACGACTCAATTGCTGCGTCAGTCAGTTGGCTGCTTCTTTGGCAAACTCACCAACGTTTTGGGTAGCGGTTTCAAAGTTGTCTTTAGCGCGCTCTACCAAATCTGCCGTATCCAGTCTTGGAGTTTTTTGGGCTTCTGAGCGAATGGCGGTAACAGAACTGCCAGTCTTGGGCTGAGCTGTGCCACCGTTGATCAGGCTATCAGCTCGGTCGCCTAGCTGTTGGCTCGTGCTGCTGGCCGATGACTTGACTCGCTCCGCTGCATTCTGAGCGTTCTTCAGGCTGTCTTGGCCAAACTGAGCCGCGTTATCTTGGGCTTCATCTACTGTCGCCTTTACGTTCTGCTTGGCATTTGCCGTATTGCCTTGCAGGTTTTTGATGCCGCGCTGCGTGCCTTCAGTCACATCTTGCCTCAGATCTTCAATGGCATTGCCAACTGGCTCAAGCACATTTTTAGTCCGCTCGCTCAGAGGCGTGCCTGCCTTAAATTCATCTACTACGTCATCAAGTCCCTGAGTCTTGTTCAAATTACTTTTCGCCTGATCAACCCTGGCTTTTGCCTCAGCGCTCAGGCTCTTGTCAGTTTTGCGTGGATCAGTATCGCTATACTGGTTCATGCCGCCCTCTTTGGGCTGAGTCGTGCGATATAGCTCGGTTTGATTGGAGCGAGTTTTGTCATAGGAGCCTGTGCCAGAAGCAGAAGGCGAGCTAGGGCTACAGGCGGTTCCGATCAGCAATATGAAGCTGGCTGTCAGCGCTACGGCCAGTTGGCGCAGCTTGAGATTTTTGAAAAGTTGATTCTGCATAGGAATACTCCACTCGTTCTATTTAATCTTTTGGACATCGCGTTTAAATGGGTCGATTTAAGACCGCGTTCTTAGACTAACGAGCGATTCTGGCCAAATCCTCTAGCTGAGGTAGGATCTATCGCTGAGGTTCGGATCATGCCGCAGGCCAGATGAGCTAGCTAGGCGGGCTGGATAGTTTAATAAAATTTAATGGTTCAAGTCCGCAGAAACAAGAGATGCTATGACCATTGGGAAAATCTATTCCTGAGTCAATATAACCGTCTCTTTTGAGGGAAAATAGCTATGGTTCAACGTGGTTCAACGGTCAAGATTCTACGCAAGGAGTCCTACTGGTACCAAGATACTGGCGTTGTGGCTTCTATAGACCAGAGCGGCATCAAATATCCAGTCGTGGTGCGCTTTAACAAAGTCAGCTACTCAGGCATTAATACCAATAACTTCGCTGAGAGCGAGCTGGTAGAAGTCGCTGCTCCTGCGGGCAAGCCCAAATCTACGACCGCGTCGGGTGGCAAGCAAACCCCCATTGATCCCGCCCAGCGCCGCACCGGACAGGGAGCCGCCACTGACACGAAGGCCGGAGCCGCTGCTGATGCTCCAGGCACTGACAATCCTCGGATTGAAGGCGATCCAAATCAGGGTACTGAATCTCGTTAAGGCAGGCGAGGAAAGCAGCTGAGTCTTTGTTCAATCTCTATCCCAGGTTAGATTGCTTGAGCCGCAGGAGATCTTTATAATCAGCGGTAGAATCGAGCAGATTCGATTTCAGATTTAGGGGATCAATGAAAGGGGGTGCCAAAAGCACCGCCTTTTTTTTGCCGATTTTTTAGAGCAGCCTGCCGCCAAGCCTACGACCGAGCCGCTCGTCTTGTATCCTGTAAAGTAGCTGCCGGATTGCGCTAGAGAGGAAATTGGAGCAACGATGAAGCAAATTCTGGGACTGCTGCTCGTGCTGTGGCTGTGCCTGACTAGCTTCAGCCTACCTGCTGCGGCTGAGCAAACTCAGGCTAATCAAACTCAGCTAGAGGATCAGCGTGAAACCATTGAAACACTGCGGCTAGAAGCCTTTGACGCGACCAATCGCGGCGATTTTGCAACCGCCGAAACGGCCTGGACAGAGCTGCTGGATCAGCTGCCCCAAGAGGCGGCGATCTGGAGCAATCGTGGCAATGCTCGCGTCAGCCAAAACAAGCTAGAGGCAGCAATTGCCGACTACGAGCAGGCAATTGAACTCGCGCCCGCTGCACCTGACCCCTACCTGAACCGGGGCGCGGCGCTGGAAGGTCTGGGAGAGTGGCAGGCGGCGATTGCGGACTATAACCATGTGCTAGAACTTGATCCCAACGATGCCGCTGCCTACAACAATCGCGGCAACGCTGAGTCGGGGCTAGGCGACTGGGATGCCGCGCTGCGCGACTACCAACAGGCCGCAGATATGGCACCTGACTTTGCCTTTGCCCGCGCCAACTATGCGCTGGCGCTCTATCAGCTGGGGCAGAGCGACGAGGCGATCCGCACGATGAAAAATCTGGTGCGTAAATATCCGCAGTTTGCCGATATGCGAGCCGGACTAACTGCTGCGCTCTGGATCAAGGGCGACCGAGGCGAAGCCGAAAGCAATTGGGTAGCTGCCGTTGGCCTAGATCGGCGCTATAAAGATCTAGACTGGGTGGCGCATACCCGCCGCTGGTCGCCTGCTATGGTGACTGCGCTCGACAAGTTTCTCAACCTTCAGTAGCGAGACTAACTATGCCCAGCCCGGTTCGGCGCACGCTGAGAATCACCCGCACTCTGCTCTCGGTCTACTATGCCTATATGCTGGAGTACCGGGCTGAGCTGTTGCTTTGGGTGCTGTCGGGCAGTCTGCCGCTGATTTTGATGGGAGCCTGGGTGCAGGCTTCACAAGACGGGCGGTTTGGCCTTTCGCCCACTGATTTTATTCGCTATTTTATTGCCGTGTTTTTTGTGCGGCAGTTTACGGTGGTCTGGGTGATTTGGGAGTTTGAGCGCGAGGTGGTCGAAGGTAAGCTGTCGTTTCGGCTGTTGCAGCCGCTAGATCCAGGCTGGCATCATCTGGCCTCGCATTTTGCCGAACGCTTCGCCCGCCTGCCGTTTGCCCTGCTGCTGGTGGGGCTGTTCTTCTGGCTTTACCCGCAGGCGATCTGGCTGCCTAGCCTGTCTAACCTGCTGCTTTGTCTGCTGACGCTGCTGCTGGCTTTTATTTTGCGATTCATCACTCAGTACGCTTTCTCCATGTTCGCCTTCTGGCTGGAGCGCGCCTATGCGATTGAGCAGTTCTGGTTTTTGTTTTATTTATTTCTCTCTGGCTTGGTGGCTCCGCTAGAAGTCTTTCCGCCTGCGGTGCGCGAGATTGTGAGCTGGACGCCCTTTCCCTACATGATTCATTTTCCGGCCAGCATTTTGATTGGCCTGCCGGTGAACGTGGGGCGGGGCATCCTGATTATGCTGGACTGGATTATTATTTTCTGGTTTCTAAATCGCTGGCTTTGGCGCAAGGGATTAAAGCAATATTCGAGCATGGGCGCTTAGCTGCGGTGGGAGCGCAGCGTGCAATCGCCCAAATTATCGGGAATTCTAAAGCACGATTCACCCAATTGGGGTTGCGCCGCGCACCTAAGACCTATGACATCTTCAGCCATCAACTCTGCGCTACCTGACATCGCTGGCTATGCCATTACCGAGCAGCTCTATTTAGGCTCTCGTACAGCCGTCTATCGAGCGGTGCAAGGGCAGCGTCGGGTGGTGATTAAGCTGCTGCGACGCGACTATCCTAGCTTTGCTGAACTGGTGCAGTTTCGCAATCAGTACAGCATTGCCAAAGATTTGCCCATCCCCGGCATCGTTCAGCCCTTGAGCCTGGAGCCAATCGGCAGCGGCTATGCGCTGGTGATGGAAGACTGGGGTGGAATTTCGCTGAGCAAATATCTACAGCAGCAGTCGCTAGAGCTGCCGCAGATTTTAGCAATTGCCTGCCAAATTGCCGATATTCTGCATGACTTGAGCCAGCATCAGGTGGTGCATAAAGATATTAAGCCCGCTAATATTTTGATTCAGCCTGACTCTCATCAAATTAAGCTGATCGACTTTAGCATTGCCTCGCTGCTGCCCAAAGAGACTCAGGCGATTCAAAGCCCCAATATTTTAGAAGGGACATTAGCCTATCTGGCTCCAGAGCAAACGGGGCGGATGAATCGCGGCATTGACTATCGCAGCGACTTTTATGCGCTGGGTGTGACGCTATATGAACTCTTGACGGGCAGCCTGCCGTTTGGCTCAGCTGACCCGATGGAGCTAGTGCATTGCCATATTGCCAAGCTGCCTGTAGCGATCAATCAGGCCAATCCGGCTGTGCCCGCAATATTGGCCAAAATTGTGGCGAAGCTGATGGCCAAGAATGCCGAAGATCGCTATCAAAGCGCTTTGGGACTGAAGCATGATCTAGAGATCTGTTTGGCGCAGTGGCAAGCTACAGGAGAGATTACCGCCTTTGAGCTAGGGCAGCGGGATTTGAGCGATCGCTTCTTAATTCCCGAACAGCTTTATGGCCGCGAAGCAGAAGTCCAAACCTTACTGGATGCCTTTGAGCGGGTTGCAGCTGGCGCATCTGAGCTAATGCTGGTGGCAGGGTTTTCGGGGATTGGCAAAACGGCGGTCGTGAATGAAGTCCATAGGCCGATTCTGCGGCAGCGCGGCTACTTTATTAAAGGCAAATTTGACCAGTTCAATCGCAATATTCCGCTCTTGGCTTTTGCACAGACGCTGCGAGATTTGATCGGGCAACTGCTCTGTGAATCGGACGCGCAGCTGCAAATCTGGAAAACCAGCATGCTTGAAGCTCTGGGGGAGAATGGCCAAATCCTGATCCAAGTCATTCCAGAGCTAGAGCAAATTATTGGACAGCAGCCAACTGTCGCAGAACTATCAGGCAGCGCCGCCCAAAATCGATTTAATCTGCTGTTCCAGAAGTTCATTGAAGTCTTCACCACAGCTGCACATCCGCTGGTGATCTTTCTAGATGATTTGCAGTGGGCAGATTCGGCCTCGCTTCAGCTGGTGAAGCTATTGATGAATGACAATGGCTACTTGCTGATGCTAGGAGCCTATCGAGATAACGAGGTTTCGCCGGTTCATCCGTTTATGCTGGCGGTGGAGGAGCTGAGAAAAGCAGAGATAGCGATCAATACCATCACTCTGCCACCGCTGACGTTGGAGGATAGTAACAGCCTAATTGCCGATACACTGCACTGTTCGCCACAGCAGGCAGAGCCGGTTACTGAGATCATCTATCGGAAGACGCAAGGTAATCCTTTTTTCACAGCACAGTTTCTCAAGGCGCTATATGAAGACCAATATATTAGCTTTGACCAAACAGATCGCTACTGGAAATGTGATATCGCTCAAGTGAAGGCGATGGTGTTCGCGGATAATGTGGTGGAGTTTATGGCAACGCAGCTCCAGAAATTGCCAGCCGCAACGCAGCAACTGCTAAAGCTAGCAGCCTGTATCGGCAATCAGTTTGACCTAATGACGCTGGCCGTCGTTTCAGAACAATCTGCCAGTCAAACGGCAGCAGCCTTATGGCAAGCGCTGCAAGAAGGCTTGATTTTGCCGACCAGCCAGACCTATAAGTTTTTTCAAGTCGCACTGCCTGAACCAGAAACTGCTCAGAACAGCGAGTATATAGTCAATTCAACCTATCAATTTTTACATGATCGGGTACAGCAAGCCGCCTATGCGCTAATTCCGCCGGATCGGAAAAAAATAACGCATTTGGAGATAGGCCGACTGCTGCTAAAAAATACGTCTGAATTACATCAGAATCTATTTGAAGTTGCCAATCACTGGAATATTGCCGGCGAGATAATTGAAAACCCAGCTGAGAAACGTCAGCTGGCGCAGTTGAACTGGCTAGCGGGCTGCAAAGCTAGAGCCTCGGTGGCCTATGAGCCAGCCTTACAATATTTCAGCATGGGTTTGGCGCTGTTGGAGCCAGACTGCTGGCAGACTCAGTACGAGCTAACGCTTAATTTGCATCAGGATGCGGCCAAAATCGCCTCGATCTGCGGGGATTATTTGCAGATGGAGCAATGGTCAGAAGTTGCTTTGGCAAACAGCAAAACAGCCTTGGAAAAGATCAAAATCTACGATATTCAGATCCAGGCTCAAATGGCTCAATCCAAGCCAGCAGTTGGGATTCAGATCGCTCTAGAGGCTTTGCAACTCCTCCAACTCACCCTGCCCCAAGCCCCGACGCCTGCTGATATTCAAGCCGAGCTGCGAAAAACCAGGCTGCTCTGGGAGAACCGAGAGATTTCGAGCTTAGCGGATCTGCCGCTGATGGTTGATTCTGAAAAGATGGCGGCGATCATTATTTTGTCCAGCATCTTTGCGCCTGCCTTTATCGCCAAGCCTGAGATTTTGCCGCTGATTGCCTGCCAGCAGATTCAGCTTTCTATCCAGTATGGCAACTGCGAGCATTCGGCATTTGGCTACTCCAACTATTCGGCAATTCTCAATACGATCTGTCATGATTTAGACGCCTCTTATCAATTTGGGCAGCTAGCCATTCAGCTGATTGAACAGCTCAACGCCAAGGAAATGAAGGCCAGAACCTTTAATCAGGCGGCAATTTTTAGTATTCATGGCAAAGCCCATCTCCGAGCCGCCGCGCCTATCTTGCAGGAAGGATGTCAAAGCGGGGTAGAAAACGGCGATCTAGAGTTTGCGGGCTATGCCGCCTACAACTGGTCGCAATATTCATACTTCAGCGGTTTGAATCTAGCTGCACTCCAGGCAGGCGTCAAAAACTATCAGATTCTGCTGACTCAGATTAACCAGAAAATTTCTCTCAGCTATAACCAGATCGTTCACCAGGTTGTTTTAAACCTATTAGGCGAATCCAATGATCCTTGCCGCTTGATTGGCTCAGCCTTCGACGAAGATGCCGCTTTAAGCAGCTTTTTAGCGGATCAGGTTTTTTCTGGGATTCAGTATCTCTTTCTACATAAGACTGCGCTAGCCTGTTTCTTCTGCAACTTTGACGGCATTTTAGCCAAAATTGACGGCTCAGAGCGCTATCTAAATGCCTCAACCGGCATGATTATGCTGCCAGAATTTTACTTTTTTGCTACGCTCGGTAGAATTCAGGTCTATGAGTCTGCTCAGGCACAAGAACAACTGCGGCGACAAATTGAACAAGGCATTGCTGAAATAGCTAGATGGGCAGAGCAAGCGCCAATGAACTTTCAGCATAAGCTAGATTTACTCAATGCTGAATATTATCGGGTGCTGGGAAATAAACAGCTAGCAATTGAGCTGTATGATCAAGCAATTGCTGGAGCTGACGCCAATGGATATATTCAAGAAGCTGCTTTGGCGAACGAATTTGCCGCTAGGTTTTATCTCAGCTGGGGCAAAGAAAAAGTCGCTCAAGCCTATCTCACTCAGGCTTACTATGACTATGCTCACTGGGGCGCAGCCGCTAAAATCTCAGATTTGGAGCGCCGCTATCCTGCTTTGCTAGCGCCAATTTTGCAGCAGCAGCGCCCGTCTCTATCAGCCACCGAAACCGTAATTACACCCGAATCATTTGCGCTTCAGGCTTCCGGGGCGCAGACTTCTACCTCCGGCAGCACCAGCATCTCTGCCACGCTGGATCTGGCAACTGTGCTGAAAGCCTCCCAAAGCCTATCTGGTGAAATTCAGCTCGACCGACTGCTGGCCACCTTGCTCGCGACTGTTCTAGAAAATGCCGGAGCAGACAAAGGCGCTTTGCTGATGCCAAGCGAGCAAGATTGGTTTGTCGAAGCGGTGGCAACGCTCGATCGGCCTACGCGGATCGACTCGATTCCCCTATCTGATAGCACAGAGATTCCGCATAGCTTGATCAACAGCGTCAAACATAGTCTGCAAGCTGCCGTAATTTTGAATGCTGCGGCTCATCCCACGCTCGCCACAGATGCCTATGTGATGCAGCAGCAGCCTCAGAGTCTGCTTTGTACGCCAATTTTGCATCAAGGCAAGCTCGCCGCCATTTTGTATTTGGAAAACCGGGTAACGGTGGGAGCCTTTACCCGCGATCGGGTGGAGCTATTGAATCTGCTCTGTGCCCAGGCTGCGATCTCGCTAGAAAACGCGCGGCTCTATCAGCAAGCTCAGCGCTACAGCCGACAGCTTGAGCAATCGCAATTGCAAATTGTCCAAAGCGAAAAAATGGCCTCTCTAGGCAATCTGGTGGCAGGCGTGGCGCATGAAATTAACAATCCAATTGGGTTTTTAAACGGCAGCATTAACAATGCTAGAGACTATCTGCAAGACCTGCTCGGACATTTGGCGCTCTATCAGCAGCATCACCCCAATGCTGCTGCGCCCGTACAAGATCATGCAGCAGAGATTGATCTGGAATTTTTAAGCGAAGACTTACCCAAATTGCTAAATTCTATGAAAGGAGCAACCGATCGGATCAAGTCGATCAGCACTAGCCTCCGCACCTTTTCGCGGGCTGACACTGAGTATAAAATTAGCGCTAATCTGCATGAGGGCATCGACAGCACCTTGCTCATTCTGAAATATCGCCTTAAGGCTAACGAACATCGACCGGCGATTGAGGTGATGCAGAACTACGGCGATTTACCCGACATTGCCTGTTTCCCCGGACAGTTAAACCAAGTCTTCATGAACATTCTGGCGAATGCAATTGATATGTTTGATGAAGCGGCTCAGCAGTCTAATTATGCTAACTTGCAGAACAATCCTCAAACAATCACAGTTCAAACTGCCCTCACCTCAGCCAACCGTATCGAAATTCGGATTCGCGATAACGGCAAAGGCATGTCTGAGTCGGTCAAAGCCAAGATATTTGATCACCTGTTTACAACCAAAGGGGTGGGCAAAGGCACAGGACTTGGCTTGGCGATTGCGCGGCAGATTGTGGTGGAAAAACATGGCGGCAGTCTGGAGGTGCAGTCTGAGCTGGGGCAGGGCAGCGAGTTCTGGATTGGCCTGTCGGTTGAAGATGAGTCGGGTGAGGCTAAGTAGCCAGCAGGCTGCACCCCCGCTAGAGCAGATCAAAAAACTCGTCTTCCAGCTCATAGCTCAGCATCTGCGCCATAAATTTGAGCTTGGTGCGGCTGGTAATGCCCTGCTGCTGCATCCAGTCTGAGAGCGCAAAGATTTTTTGCATTAAAAACAGCTCTAGCGCCTCTGGATTAAACTCAATGCCGCCTGTACCAAACTGATGCGGCACCAGCATCGCCGTATAGCGCCCTAGCTCCTGCGCCTCCCAGTCGAGCAAAAACGGCAGCCAGGGATAGCGGGCATCGAGCCGCAAAAACCACAGCCGCACCTCCGGAATCTCGGAGAGTTCTCTGGGGTCTTCGGGCGCTTGCGGGTAGTGAATCTCAAACTGGAGTTCCTGCTCGTGATTGACTACCGAGCCATCTGCTAGCCAGGGATCAATCACGGCCATTGCAGGCGAGAGATCAAGCCGATTGAGCGTAGCGGCATTCAGCTGAATTTTGGTCATGGGATTTGAAGTTTTGAATAAACCTAGCGCTTCGCAGTTTGATAGAGCCAGGAACGCCAGACAAACTTGGGCAGCGCCAGCATCCGCCGCCAGCGCCAGGGTTCTTGGTAGAGTCGATAAGTCCATTCCAGCGAGTTGTTGCGAAGCCACGCCGGAGCGCGATCTTTGGTGCCGGCCCAAATGTCGAAGCTGCCGCCGACGCCAATCCAGACGGCATTGGGGCAGAGGTGGCGATTTTCGGCAATCCAAAACTCCTGACGCGGCACGCCCAAGCCCACTAAGATAATCTGCGGCTGGAGCTGCTGGAGACGCGCTTGGAAAGCGGGCTGTTCTTCAGCGGACAGGAAGCCATGCTGAACTCCGACAATTTGTAGGCCAGGGATTTGCTGCTGGAGTTGCTCGGCGGCAGCTTGAGCCGTGCCTGGAGCGGAGCCGTAAAAAAAGACAGAGTGGTGCGGCAACGCTGCCGCCTGCTGCAACAGCGCTTCGGCTAGCTCAATGCCGGGACAGCGCGCAATTTGTCTACCCGCCCAAAGCTGGAGATAGAGCACCACGCCGGCTCCGTCTGGAATCACCAGCTCGGCGCTGCGGATAATCTGCGCCAGCTCTAAATTTTGCTCAGCCTGGATTGCCATCTCTGCGTTCAGCGTCACCACATGCGTCGCTTGACGCAGCCGAACCCGATCCAGCAGCCAGTCTCTGTAGCTGGACAGCAGATGCACGGGCAGTCCCAAAACGATCGATTGCTCTGGCTGCTCCTGGAGTCTATCTTGCACGTCTGGCATAGGTTGACGGCCAATTTGAACTTCCTCATTATACGGAGCAATTGCCGAAACTATCGCTGAAATTATCGCTAAAACCGGGTGAAGTATGCTGGAATCGTAGATCTGTATGGGAAATTATTCAAGATGAAGAGACTCTGGATCATCCTGGCTGGCAGTCTGCTCGCTAGCTCTAGCGCCTTGGCCTCTAGTCCTGATGAATGGGCTAAGCATCGGCAAGCCGTGACAACTGCCTGCCTGGAAGCCAGCGGCCTAGAGAATCCGCAGCCAGCCGGCGAGATTGTCACCTTTGCCGATCAGGTGGGCTATGACGCAATGCTGGTCAAGGGGGTTTATCCCCAGCCGCAGATGCAGCGCCAGACTGGACAGGTGCTTTGCCTGTTTAACCGCCAGACCCGTCAGGCTGTTACCAGCGATGCTGATTTGATTGTGAATGCGGAGCCTAATATAGGCCAGTAACATCACGCCAACCCCAACGTTCCGCAGCAGTAGCAGGGGCGATATCGATTAGCATTCTAGCTCTTTATCCCAAATCTTTCGCTGTATTGTTAACTCCTCATGCCTCAGCACTATATGATCGGTACAGATATTGGCACAACTGGCACTAAGTCGGTGCTGTTTACCCCTAATGGGCAGGCTGTTAGCAAAGCGCTGATTGAATATCCGCTGCATAGCCCGGAGCCAAATGCGGCTGTCCAAGATCCGCCCCAGATTCTGGCCGCTGTGCTGAATACGGTGCGGCAGGTAATGGCCGAGAGCCAGATTGATCCAGCGGCGGTTTTGGGGCTGGCCTTCAGTAGCGCCATGCATAGTCTGATTGCGGTGGCCGCAGACGGCAGCTTGCTCACCCCCAGCATTACCTGGGCTGATCATCGAGCCGCGCCTTGGGCAGAAAAGCTGAAGCAGGCCGGGGGCGCAGAACTCTACCGCCACACCGGTACGCCGATTCACGCCATGTCGCCGTTGGTCAAACTCGTCTGGCTGCGCCAACAGCAGCCGCAGATCTTTCAGGCCACCGCGCGGTTTATTTCGATTAAAGAATATGTGACTCACGCGCTGTTTGGCCAATATTGGATTGACTATTCCATTGCCTCAGCGACTGGCCTATTCAATCTGTCTCGCCTCACCTGGGATAGCGGCGCGCTGGAGGCAGCTGGTATCCGGCCAGAGCAGCTCTCAACGCCTGTTCCCACCACGCAGATCCTCTCTGGCCTCAAGGCCGATCTAGCCGCTCAAATGGGGCTGTTAGTCAGCACGCCTGGGGTGATTGGAGCGATACCTGTCTAGGTGTTAAATCCAGGTGAGAGAATATATTACACCGGGTCTAATTCGTCTAGAATTGCTTATAGAATAAGCTTTTCAGGACTTTCCAG
>CASBQH010000421.1 GCA_949127695.1 Synechococcales cyanobacterium PMM_0073 | reverse complement strand
CTTCTCGCCTTTATATTCCCAGAGCAGGGTTAAATGGTCACGGGCGCATTCTAGCCGCTCGACTGGATTGGGCACAGGCAGCAGCTCGCCGGTTTTAAGAAAGTGATCAACCTCGCCGACCAAAAACGGGTAGCCCAACGTCCCGCGCGAGCACATGACGCCATCTGCGCCGGTTTCTTCTAGACAGCGGACGGCGGCAGCCACTGAGAAAATATCGCCGTTGGCAATCAGCGGAATTTCCAGCACCTGCTTGACGCGGCCAATCCATTCCCAGCGCGCCGAGCCATTGTAGCCCTGAGCGCGGGTGCGGCCATGCAGCGTCAGCATCTGCGCCCCGGCCTCCTGCATCCGCTGGGCAAACTCAACTGCGTTAATTTCTTGGTCACTCCAGCCAATTCGAGTTTTAACGGTGACGGGCACAGAAACTGCCTGCACCACCGAGCGGACAATCGCTTCGGCTAGCTCTGGCTGACGCAGCAGCGAGGAGCCGCCGCCGTTTTTGGTAATTTTATTCACCGGACAGCCCATATTGAGATCAATCGTGTCTGCGCCTTCGGCCACCGCCATCTTCGCCGCCTCTGCCAAAAAATCAGGCCGACAGTCAAACAGCTGAATGCTGATTGGCCGCTCGTTCGGGTCGATTTCCATAATTTTGGGCAGCGTCTTGACATAATGCAGCCCGGTGGCGTTGACCATCTCGGTATACATCATTGAGCTAGGCGCATAGCGGCGCACCAGTCGCCGAAACACCAGATCTGTTACGCCTGAAAGCGGCGATTGCAAAACCCGACTGTTGACTTCAAAGCTGCCAATTTTTAGCGGGGGAGCCAGACGAGCCTTGAGTTCGGGAGAGAGCGTCACCATGAGCCTGAGCGTCAATAAAAATCTTGCTTTTACTATAGTAGAGCCTGAACTCGGCCAGCTACCGCCCAGAGAAACCTCATTTGGGGCTGAAAACGAGACTACAATGAGAAAACTGTGCAGCGATGCTATCCAGCGATACTATCCAGCGATACTGTGCAGCGATCCAGTCTCCGCAGAGCATCTGTAAAAACGTCCAGCATGGGAGAGCAAGATAGATGAATATTTTTGGAATTGGCCTGCCAGAGATGGCGCTGATTATGACGTTGGCGCTGCTGATCTTTGGCCCTAAAAAGCTGCCGGAAATTGGCCGCAGCATGGGAAAGGCGATCCGGGGTTTCCAGGAGGCTTCCAAAGAATTTGAGAGCGAGTTTAAGAAAGAAGCGGAGCGGATTGAGAAAGTGGTCAAAGATCCGCCGATGCAGGCCAAGCTAGAGCCGCCTGAGCCAAAGGCGCTGTCCAATGCCGCCGAGTCAGCTGTGACTGACGCAGAAGTGATTGAAGAAACTAGCTGCTAGAGCTTTGCGCCAAAACCATGTCAGATGCTGCTGCGCTACCTGAAGTCCCAATCCAGCTGATTGTCGGGCTGGGCAATCCCGGCGCTAAATATGACCAGACTCGGCATAACATTGGCTTCGAGGCAGTTGATCGACTGGCGCAGAGCTGGCAGATTTCGCTGGCCGAGCACCGCAAGTTTCAAGGGCAGTTTGGGGAAGGCTTGGCTATAAAAGGCCAGAAGCTGCGGCTGCTGAAGCCCAATACCTTTATGAACCTGTCGGGGCAGTCGATCCGCGCCGTGAGTGATTGGTATAAGCTGCCGCCCGCCTCGGTGCTGGTGATCTATGACGATATGGATCTGCCGATTGGCAAGCTGCGGCTGCGGCAGTCTGGTTCGGCAGGTGGACATAATGGCATCAAATCCACGATTTCTCACTTGAATAGCCAGGATTTTCCGCGTCTGCGGATCGGAATTGGCAGCGCTAAACAGACAGAAGGCGAAGTCATATCGCATGTGCTGGGGCGCTTTTCGCAGGCCGAGACCAAGGCCATGAGCGAGGTACTCAAGCTGGTCATAGATGCAGTGGAAATGAGCCTGAGACAAGGCATCCCTAAAGCGATGAGTCTTTATAACAGCCGCAGCGTTGAAGGTGCTGAGTCGGGATCTGGCGCGATCTAATAAAATCCCCCGCCAGATGACGAGGGATGGAGCAACTGTATTTTTTGAAGCCTAGCTTAAATTGGCCATTCCGGAATCGCCTCTTCTTTGGTATTGGCATGGCGTTCGGGGGTTTCGCGACTGAACTGCATATGCAGGGAGCGAATCTGTTCGCCGTCAGCCGCTACGGCCATAATTGGGAAGTCGATGAATCCGTCTTGGAAGGACATTTGAAATCGGAAAGTGCCGTCTGAGTTGAGTTGAACCGGTCGTCCGGCGATGGTTACTTGGGCATCTGGCTCGGTCGCTCCGTAAACAATTAGCTCAGCGTCGGCCACTAGCCAAAACTGACGGGGACGAATCGGCGGCATTGAGGCTGAGAAGCCCACACCTGACATGCCTGCGCCTGACATGCCCAAACCTGACATGCCCATACCTGAGCTGCTATACAGACCCACACCCGACATGCCCGCGCCTGATTCAGTTCGGCTGAGCAAACCTGCGCCTGACATCATACCTGCGCCTGATTCAGTCCGGCTGAGTAAACCTGCGCCCGACATGCCTTCACCTGAGCTGCTATACAGACCAATACCTGACATACCTGCGCCTGACTCAGTGCGGCTGAGTAACCCTGTGCCTGATATGCCAACGCCTGACATGCCAACGCCTGACATGCCAACG
>CASBQH010000420.1 GCA_949127695.1 Synechococcales cyanobacterium PMM_0073 | reverse complement strand
TGGAGAGCGCTACAGACAGACGTTGTCAACGCTTCAGATTGACTCCTAGTGCGTTTCGTCAGATAGTCGATCTCTCTCTTACTCAGCATTTGAAAAAATAGCGATTTTATGACTGAAGGTGTTATGACCCCGCCGGTTGCTCATCCCATGGAAAAATTTCAGCGGCAGGTGCGCTCTCTGGTGCAGTCTAAGGCAGTTAAGCCCGCAGACAGCATTTGGAAGATCGCCCTGCTGTATGGGGACGAATGGTCGCATTGGAAGCAAGAGCTACAAGACTTTGACTTCTCAATGCAAGACCCAATCAGCGACCTGCTGGCCGTTGAATCTTGGGATGAATCTTAGCCGCTACTCCAGCCCAGCGCCAGTTGGTTCGCTCGCCAGCTCAAGCATTGAGGCAGCAGCATCCTCTTGAGTCTGTTTCTCTGCGTCGTCAGTCGCTTGATCTGCTAGATGGTTTTCTAGGGGCATCTGAGGCAAATCTACTGGCGCTGCGAGTTCAAGCTGTCGCCAAATTGCTTGCAGCATTGGCTCTAGTCCAATGCCTGCCACCGCTGAGATCACAAAAATTGGATCGTCGCTCAGCAGGCGCAGCTGATCGGCCAGCTCCTGCGGCAGCGAGCTATCTGCTGGCAAAGCGTCAGTTTTGTTCAGCGCCAAAATCTGCGGTCGTTCAGCAAGGCCGCGTCCGTAGGCTTGCAGCTCAGCTTGAATGGTTTGGTAGGCGGCAACTGGATCGGGCTGAGTCACGTCAACCAGATGCAGCAGCAGCCGAGTGCGCTCAATATGGCGCAAAAAGTCATGCCCCAGTCCTGTACCCTGATGCGCGCCTTCAATCAGGCCAGGAATATCAGCAAAGACAGTGCCATCGCCGCTGGGCTTTCGTACCACGCCTAAGTTGGGCACTAGCGTGGTGAAGGGGTAGTCAGCCACTTTGGGGCGAGCCGCCGAGAGCGCCGAAATTAAGGTCGATTTGCCGGCATTGGGGAGGCCAATAATGCCGACTTCCGCCAGCAGCTTCAGCTCCAGCCGAATCATCCGCTCCTCTCCCGGCAGTCCCGGCAGGGCACGCTCTGGGGCACGATTGTTGTTGCTGAGAAAATGACTGTTGCCCAAGCCGCCTTTGCCGCCTTTGGCAATGCAGAGTTCCTGGCCGCTGTAGGTTAAATCACCCAGAATCTCGTCGCTCTCAGCATCATAGATCACCGTACCGCAGGGCACTTCGACGCGCAGATGGTTGCCTGAAGCTCCCGTCATGTTTTTAATGCCGCCCTTTTTGCCATCCTCAGCCTTAAAAATTCGCAGATAGCGAAAGTCCAGCAGGGTTTGCAGATTTTCGACAGACGCCAAAACCACCGAGCCGCCGCGCCCCCCGTTGCCGCCTGAGGGGCCGCCCGCAGGCACATATTTCTCACGCCGGAATGACACCATGCCATCGCCGCCGCTGCCCGCCTTTACTTCAATTTTTGCTTGGTCAATAAACTGCATGACCTGCCTCCGCAATAGCTGGCTGAGCCATCGTGCTGATTCATATCTCTACACGACACCCCTTATTGATGTTAGATGATCCGCTGCTGCATCAGCCATACTTCAGCTAGGGCGAGCTGATGTGAACTCTTGATGTTTTTTGTGCAGAATGACGCCAAATAGTTCTGATTAATCTGGTAGATTGAGGCTGCATCAATGAATGAAGGCTGTTGAGCTTCAGCAGCTAGAGCTGAATTTGGTGCTGTGCTAGGGATGCATCCCTGTTGGGAATGCTCATACTGTTGAGAATGAGAATCTGATTGAGCCTATTGTGGCAGGCCGTCTCTTGAGACGATGCAGTTCATCAAGGAATTTTAATCGCATGACAGAACGGAAACGCGCGCTGATTACGGGGATCACAGGTCAGGATGGCTCTTATCTGAGTGAACTGCTACTGGAAAAAGACTACGAAGTGCATGGAATTATCCGCCGGACTTCGACCTTTAATACCGACCGGATCGATCACATTTATGAAGATCCGCATGAGGAGAAGCCCCAGCTATTTTTGCACTACGGCGACTTAACCGACGGCACAACGCTGCGGCGCATTCTAGAAGAAGTGCAGCCCTGCGAAATCTACAACCTCGGCGCACAGTCGCATGTGCGGGTCAGCTTTGACTCGCCAGAATATACCGTCGATACGGTTGGCATGGGCGTCCTGCGGATTTTAGAAGCAGTCCGCGACTACCAGCAGCGGACTGGCAACGAGGTACGCTTCTACCAGGCAGGCTCTTCCGAAATGTATGGCAAAGTTCAGGAAGTGCCGCAGAAGGAAACCACGCCGTTTTATCCACGCAGCCCCTATGCCTGCGCCAAAGTTTACGGCCACTGGCAGACTGTGAACTACCGCGAATCCTATAATCTGTTTGCCTGCAACGGCATTTTGTTTAATCACGAATCGCCTCGGCGCGGCGAAACCTTTGTCACCCGCAAGATCACGCGCGCGCTGGCGCGAATTGTTGCAGGTCAGCAAAAGAAAATCTTCATGGGCAACCTAGATGCCAAGCGCGACTGGGGCTATGCCAAAGACTATGTGAAGGCCATGTGGCTAATGCTCCAGCAGGATGCTCCTGACGACTATGTGGTGGCCACGGGCGAAACCTATTCAGTTCGTGAGTTTCTCGATATTGCCTTTGGCTATGTCAATCTTGACTGGCAAAGCTACATTGAGTTTGACGAGCGCTACCTGCGCCCTGCCGAAGTTGAGCTGCTGATTGGTGATCCTAGCAAAGCCAAGCAAAAGCTGGGCTGGGAGCCTTCGGTGAGCTTTGAGCAGCTGGTGCATCTGATGGTAGAGGCCGATCTGAAGGCGCTGGGTCTAGTGCCGCTGAATGGCCATATCCTCCAGCCCGTCTCAGATCACGCCACCGTGCGTCAGGTGATTGCTAGCTTCGGCTAAGACTTCGCTAACGTTGATCCGGGGCAGCAAGCTGCCCTTTTTTCAGTGTCATTCTTCCCCTTCACCGATTTTGATTAGCAGAGCAGCCATATGACTTCAACCTTAGATTTAACCCATCAGCGAATTCTGGTGACGGGCGGGGCAGGCTTTTTGGGTCGGCAGGTGATCGAGCAGCTTTGCCAAGCCGGAGCTGACCGCGCCAAAATTGCTACGCCGCGCTCTCGCGACTGTGACCTGCGCCAAATGTCAGCCTGTCAGCAAGCCGTGGATCAGCAGGATATCGTAATTCACCTCGCCGCGCATGTCGGCGGCATTGGCCTAAATCGCGAAAAGCCCGCCGAGCTGTTCTACGACAACTTAATGATGGGGATGCAGCTGATTCATGCGGCTCACGAGGCGGGGATTAAAAAGTTTGTCTGCGTCGGCACGATCTGCGCCTATCCCAAGTTTACGCCCGTGCCATTTAAAGAGGACGACCTCTGGGATGGCTACCCAGAGGAAACCAACGCCCCCTACGGCATTGCCAAAAAAGCGCTGCTGGTGCAGCTTCAAGCCTATCGCCAGCAGTATGATTTCAACGGCATTTATCTTTTGCCTGTGAATCTTTATGGCCCTGAAGACAACTTTGATCCGGGCAGCTCGCATGTGATCCCGGCGCTAATCCGCAAGGTGCATGAGGCACAGCTGCGCGGCGACCGCCAGATTCCAGTCTGGGGAGATGGTAGCCCCACCCGCGAGTTTCTCTATTCCACCGATGCCGCACGCGGCATTGTCATGGGCACGCAGACCTATAACGAGCCAGAACCCGTGAATTTGGGCACTGGCTCTGAAATCACCATCAAAGCGCTGATTACCACGATCTGCGAGCTGATGGGCTATGAGGGTGAGCTGCTCTGGGAGCTTGACAAGCCAAACGGCCAGCCGCGCCGCTGCCTAGACACCCAGCGTGCCAAAGAAGAGTTTGGCTTTGTGGCCGAGGTCGAGTTTAAGCAGGGCTTGAAGCAAACTATTGATTGGTATCGCCAAACGTCCGGGTAAAATCAGCCTGACCGTAAGCCTAGAGCCTACAAGATCCAGTCTCTGACCTGAATCAAGCTTTTCCAGTCGGGCTTTCGTTTCAGGCCATCGGCAAAGTTCTGCTCAACTTCCTGCTTGAGTTCGGGCAATGCCATGACCAGCTGTCCAGCAATTTCAATATGCTGACGCACGCCTTTTTGAGCCGTTTCCAGCATGGCAATGGCCAGGTTGATTCGAGCCTGTGGATCTTGCGGGTTAATTTTGACGGCTTTTTGAGCCGCCTTCTGGGCTTGTGTCGGCTTGCTGTCGAGCAGGTATAGCCAAGCTAGACAAGTCCAGGCAGAGCTGCTCTTGGGCATCCGTTCGCAAACTTCTTTAAAAGTGGGCAGCAGCGAAGCGACCGACTCTCCGGCCTGGTAGCGCTCTAATCCGCGATCAAATAGCGCTTCAACCGTCTGAATTTCTACTGTGTCTATGCCCTCTATCTTTATTCCCTCTGTCATAACCGTGCTTGTTTAAAATTCCTGGACTGCTAGCCATCTTAAAGTTTTAGATCAACTCAGAGAGATTGAGTTAACCAAGCAGAGAGCGAGATTATTGCTAACCTCGCTCTCTGCTTGCGTTATGGGGCGCTAAACGCTTGGAAAATTGCTTTCCGCCGTTGACCAAATATTGAATCAAAAGTACCTGAATCTGCGCCTGAGTTACCAAAATGCGGCAATCTAACGAATTGTCTCATTCTGGGAAAACGTTTGAAGGGCTGGAGGGAATGCCAGTCACCAGACTCAGAACCTCAGATTAAATCAAAACTAACGACCGGCAGTTACCAAACATTCAGCTTCATCTTCAGGAACCCGCAGGCTGGGGAACAGAAAATGATTTTCCTCAACATACTGAGCGCCAAATAGACCCTTCTCCGCCCAGAAGTATCGATCTGTGGTGTGCTCGTTGCGCTTCACCAACAGCAGGGCAGGGGGCAAAATGCCTTCCGCCTGAATGAACTTCCGGGCAGCAGTCACGGGCTTTTCTTCACCGCTCTCAATGCTGTACTGGGGCACCAACTCTAGAATCCGCCGTCCTTCTAAGCGACGACGACTCTTCCGCTTACGTCTTCTAGCCAACGATCTGACCTCCTCTCTACAGTTGCTCCTTGACGAACGTTTGTAACCACCGTTAATGTAACGCTAGTTACAAATCACTAGACCGTGCAAAGTATACCGGGTTGGCAATATAATTTCAACTGCCTTTAATCTATCGATACAAAATCTAAAAAAATTCTGTAGCCCGATTTGAATTATTCTGTAGCCCGACTTGAATTATATCGTTTCGGTCAACCCCTTGGCCAATCCCTGAGCTAAGACGCAACCGCTAGAATTGCTAGAGAGTGCTCTGTTTGAAAGCCAGTTAAAGGCTTAAAAGCCAGTTAAAAGACGAATTTGAAGTTGCAAAACCCAGTTTGGGTCGAGCCTAGAGCGCAGCACCTGCGCTGAGAGTGAATGATTAGGTCATGGTAATGCCGACTAGCGCTGAGTTTATCTCCCTCTCTCAAGCCCAAGTGGCGCTGCTCACCCAGACGCTAGGGGCCGCCTTGAGCATTGTCTACTTAACCGAAGAATGGTCAGCCAGCAGCGACAAGCAGCTCGTGCCGGTGGTCGCCTATCCAGAGGCAGCGCTGAACTGGGGCGAGGAGCAAATTGTCGCGTTTCTGACGCAGCTGCAAGCCAACCTACGGCAGCGCTTGCTAGGCGCGAAAGACTGGGCTAAAGACTGGGCTGACAACGCAGAAACTAGCTCTATTGCCAGAGTCGCAGCCGAGACGCTGCTGCCTCAGCAGCAGGTGGTGCTGCCGCTCATCTATCAAGAGCGCGTCATGGGCTTGTTAATTACGGCGCGGGCTGAGCGGGCTTGGACAGAAGCTGAGCAAGACCAAATTGACCAAATTGCTCAGACGCTAACGCTGGCCTGCATTTTGGATCATCGCAGTCAGTGGCTGACTCAGGATATTCAGCGCCAGCAGCTGCTAGACGAACGCAAAACCGATCTCTACGACGATCTGCTGCACCAGTTTCGCAATCCGCTGACGGCGCTCCATACCTTTGGCAAACTGCTGGTCAGACGCCTCAATCCGAGTGATGCAAATCGCTCAGTCGCAGAGAGCATTCTACGGGAAAGCGATCGGCTGCAAGATCTGCTGAAGCAGCTTGATGCGGCTGTCGATCTAGATTTGGCCGATCTAGTGCCCGCGTTGCCCCCAAGCGCCGCGCCGCCAGATTTTTCGCCTGCTTCAGCCTCAGAGACAGCGCCGCAGGCTCAGACGCAGCCCAGGCTGCTGTTGGGCAGCGCCATTCAGCTTCAGCCCTGTGCCATCACCGAAGTTTTACAGCCGCTGCTCGATTCTGCCAGCGCCATTGCTCAAGACAGACAGCTGACGCTGACCGCAGATGTTTCAGCCAATTTGCCGCCAGTCTTGCTCGATCAGCGGGCGCTGCGGGAAGTGGTAAATAATTTGATCGACAATGCGCTCAAATATACGCCAGCCGGGGGCAAGGTTTATGTGGCGCTCCAGCGTCTTGCCTCGGCTGATGACCAAGAGCTGCCGCATCGTCAGGCGGTGATTGTGGCCGATACGGGAGCGGGCATTCCGCCCGAAGATTTGGCGCATCTGTTTACGCGGCACTATCGCGGCGTGCAGGCTCAGACCGAGATTCCGGGTACGGGGCTGGGGCTGGCCATTGCTCAGGAGCTGATGCGCCAAATGGAGGGCGAAATTCAGCTGTTTAGTCCTGCTGCCAGCTGCGGCCTGCTGGATGCAGTCGAGCCTGCGGGCTTTCAAGATTCTGGAACGGCTGCTGTAATCTGGCTGAATGAGGCTGATTGAACGAGCGGAGAAAACGGCACGCATTCTCGACGTGAAGTATTTTATTCTGCTGCCAGCGGTGAATTTGGTCGGCACCACGCTAGATGAATTGCAGTGGATTGCGCTGCTC
>CASBQH010000419.1 GCA_949127695.1 Synechococcales cyanobacterium PMM_0073 | reverse complement strand
TGCTCAAACTGTTCTAAGGTCAAATGCGTGGGGATTCCTGGTCGCTGTTGAGGTTGAGCCATGATTACTCCGATCGACTGTTCAACTAATCAGACTAACGCCTTTGGGGTTTGAGTCAATGGAATCCCAGGTATCTAAAAGCTTTCAGACAAATTCACCCTGCTGGAAAACCCGCAACCAGTTGGTAATCACGATACTTAGAGTTTCGATCACGACAGGCTGCTTGAAACCAAGGATGCTCAATCGAAGTATGGTTTACCACCAAATCAATAATCACCCGAATACCACGATCGGTAGCCTGACGGATAAACTCGATGAATTCACCCAATGTACCCAGACGCGGATCAACGCTGTAGTAATCGGTGACATCATATCCGTTGTCACAGTTTGGCGTCGGATAAAACGGCATTAGCCAAATGCAGTTAATTCCCAGTCCAGCGATATAGTCTAGCCGATGCAGCAGCCCCTTAAAATCCCCAATCCCATCCCCGTCCATATATATTTCTACGTCGAGGCAGTAGATAATCGCGCCTTTGTACCAAAGATCGAGCATAGGGCTAAGTTGGGATGTTCCGAGAGCTATTTCTCGTTAGGTTAACCCAGATTGCCGCAGGCTCTCTCTACCGAAAGATAGGGCTGCCAAAAGAGAGAGGCTGCTTGATCTTAAGCGATGGCTCCTCCACAGGAACTGCCTGCTCCAGCCGTACAGCCAAAACAGTGACGCCCAGTCATGATCTGTCGTCCTGCCAGCCCGTCGAGCTGAAAATCTCGAATATGAGGGCGTTGAGTCCCGGGCTGCTGAATTTCAAGATTTAGCATCTGATTAAAATCGCAGTCAAACAGGCGGCCATCCCAGGAAACTGATATGGTATTACGACACATGAGCCCTTTAATGGTGCAGGCACTAAAGGCATTCACCAGCAGCTCTAGATACGCCTGTAAATTACCAGATGATTCGAGATCTTCTAGATGTCGGGAGATTGGCATATTGTTAATGGTAATCAGCCGATCAAACGTGATGCCGTGATTCTGGAGCAAACCTGCTTTCCACTCCTGCTCTAGCTGGGCTTGATTTGCAGATAGAGAGGTTCCGATTGGATTGCTGACTAAGGTGAGCTGGCGATCTGGATTGCCCTTGCCGTAGCCCACCGCGTTGAGGCGGTTCAGGGCAATCATCGACTGCTCAAAGGTGCCATCGCCACGTTGGGCATCGGTATTCTGTTGGCGATAGTGGGGCAGTGAGCAGACCACTTCAACGCCAAGTTCTGCCAACCATGCGGGCAGATCTTCCATGCGGGGAAGCAGCAATACGGTCAAGTTGCAGCGATCAATCACATGTTTACCTCGCATGACGGCTTGCTCTACCAAGTAGCGAAAGTGAGGGTTCAGTTCAGGTGCACCGCCGGTTAGATCAACGGTATGCGCCTCTGTTTGATCAAGCGCCCGGAGACAATGATCAATCGTGGTTCGATCCATGACTTCTTTGCGATCAGGGCCAGCATCTACATGGCAATGGCGGCAAGTCATGTTGCAGAGTTTGCCAAGGTTGATTTGAAAGATCTCTAGCTGTGTAGGAGTCAGCGCGGCCCAATTATGAGCGGCCAGCGTTGCCCCAAAATCTGCTTGATGGGCGGTATGGCTGAGCGCCACGGAGTTTAACAGCTGCTGCTGCTGCTCTGGGCTAGATAAAGCGGCATTACGTTGTTTGAGCGAGAACGTAGCAGTTGGACTAGACATAGGAATTCAGTAAATAATAACCAAACCACAGGACTGATAATCTAAATTGCTGGGACTCATCCCTAACAGCAGCCATCCCCGCTGTAGTGCCAAGTTGAGTCTGTAATGATTACATCTTCTGGAAATTTTTGGGTGAACTTGGCGGCAGTTTTATCGCAGACCGCTAAGGGGACGCCACGCCGCAGCAAATGACCGGCATGATCATCCAGCCAGGGTTCAGAGCCACTATAGATTGCAGTCTTACCCGTAAACACACAGGCTCCATCTTCTGGAACGGGTTGCTTAAATGATACAGTATCGATGCTGTCCAACAGCAGGGGCATATCGAGACTATAGTCATGAACATCTAGCAAACGGTAGGGGCGACGAGCCCGAATTTCGATTTGCCCGAAGCCGATTGCAATCAAATGCTGGATGTAGTCTTCATAGGAGAGGGCACCAGATAAGCAGAGCGCCCGTAACCGTTCATCTTTTTGCAGATGAAGCGGCATCGGACGAGTTGCAATCGGATCGCTCATGATCAGCCGTCCACCTGGCTTTAAGACTCGATAGGCTTCAGACAAGGCTCGCTGTAAATCGCTAGGTTCAAAGATATTGAACAAGCAGTTTTGGGCAACCAGATCAACTGAGGCATCTGGCATCGGCAGCGTAAAAGCATCACCGGCCAAAATTTCAACGAAGCTTGGATCAAACCAGTCATTCTCTAGCGCAGCCAGCTGTAAATTGCGGGTAGCCGCCTCTCGCATCTTGGCCACCGGGTCAACGGCAAGCACAGCACTAGGCTGACGACAAAAATAGGCAAACTGCAGCGCCTCCAAACCACCCCCAACGCCAATATACAGCACCGTCGGTTCACCAAATAGCTCAGCGGGATGTACAGTTGAGCCACAGCCGTAGTTCATCTCCTGCATAATAGGCGGGATATTGAGTCCCGGCAGCTGTAGCGGTGGACTGCTGACACAGCAGAGTCCCACCTGAGGGACTTCAGCCGCTTCAGCATAAACTTGAGCAGCGGTTTCTAGATAAGTCATAGATGGGTTCTGATAATCGAATTGGAGATAAAAGCGTTGAAGATGGTCGTTGAAGATGGTCGTTGAAGATGGTCGTTGAAGATGGTCGTTGAAGATGGTTACAGAGATTCAGCTAGATCGGATTTGAGCGGTAGTTGATCAGCCGTTCACTGCCGCCGCTTAACAGAAACAGTACACCACATCAGTTATGCCGCGTTTAACGCTGAAGAATCTGATCTTTAACTAAGTTTTTGCTGAGAATTCGCTGAGTATAGACTAGAGAATTGCGATCACTTTTTCTGGCAAAGACGGAAGTAGAGCGATTGGCAGGCTTCTTTAATTGGAAAGAGCAAGTAGGTGAGCGGATTAATTGTGACAATAATATCTCGGAAGTCACGCTTAGCTAAAGCCAGCGCCATTTTTGCCACCCAGCTCGACGACATCACACCATAGGGGTTAAGCTGACTTTTGAATGGGCCAAACACTAGCTTGCGAATGATGCAGGGCGAATTGAGCCGTTGTAGCGTGATCAAGTCACCCAGCGTCCGCTTTGAGAGTTCGTACAGCGGGCTAAAGGCTGGATTCACCTCGGCTTCAGAGGTATTGACCCAGAGTTCTTTGAGGGCTTTGTGCGAAGAGTCGGTGACAGTGCCCAGAAATAGCTCTGCCAGCCGCAGCGCCGAAATAGTATTCACCTGATAGGCCGTCTGAATTGCTGCTGCCGAATAGTCGCCATATGGGTTCATCCCATGATTAATCACCAAAATATCCAGCGCTTCTAGATCAGCTTGCAGATCAGCCTCAGATCCAAGTCGCCACGGCACAACCTGAACTTCTGGCGAGAAGTCTGCTTCGCTGGTGGTAAAGGCAACCGGATTAGCTCCCTGACGCAGCAGCGCCTGAATTAACGCCCGCCCCATTGCGCCCGAAGCACCCGTTACGCCTACCGTTTTGCCCTTCAGCGACAGGCTGGTTCCCAAAATTCTATCGAGAATGTTAAAGTGACCGCTGTAGTAAGCATTTTTTTGATCGAAGTGATGCCGCCAGTGATAGGTGCGGTTGACAGTCCAGTGCGACGGAATTTCTACCAGATCGCCTGCCTCATGTGCGAAATCTGTGAACAGTAGATACCCCTGCGACCGAGCAATGGCCGGAATTAAAAAGCAGAGCGAATAGACAGTTCCCAGCCAAATGCCCGGATTGCTCGTGAGGCTGGCCAGTATTGCTGTAGCCGTCACCATTACCGCCGACTCTGGCACGTCGTTGCAGAGCTGCGCTTGCCGGTAAATTTCTGGGCTAGTCACGCTCAGATCTGGTCGGTAGACTTTGTGGTGCAGCATATGCAGCCGCTGCAACGGTCGCCAGTAATGTCCGCTCAGATGGTAGCAGTCGCGGACGATTTCGGCCAGCACGATGGAGAGCAACCCTAGCAGAAATTGCAGTAAAAGCGGGCTTGAGAGTAGCCTAGAGAACAGCTGAGAATCCATTCGTTTCGCGTTGGTTTTCAAATCACTGCCCGTTAGTTTAACGTAATCTGGCTAACGCAATTTGGATAACTGTTGCAGAGCAGAGCCTAGAGCCAGTTGCTTAGAGCCAGTTGCCCAGCAGCACGTAAGCCGCCCAGAAGCGCGGAGCCTGATACTGCGGATCAGCCAGCAGATGTTGCTGAGCCAGCCGCAGCGCTTCTGCCTTAGAAATCGGCGCATTCACCAGCTCTTGATAAAACTGCCGCATAAACAGCGCCCCCGAACCGTCATCTAGGCTCCAGAGCGAGGCTACCGTACTCCGCGCCCCGGCTCGCACCGCCACCCCCGCCAAGCCCAGCGTGGCACGACGATCGCCCACCGCCGTCTGGCAGGCGCTGAGCACCAGCAGCTCAATCGGGTCACGATTGGCCAGGTCATTGGCTTGCAGCAGCTGGCTCAGCTCATAGACCGTCAGCGGCTGATCCCAGGCCAAAATAAACGTCTCTGAGGCATTCGAGCTAAACTGCCCATGCGTAGCAATATGCACAATCGGGAAGACATCTGAGCGCACCGCCTGCTGGAAGTTATCGCGGGTAAATTCTTGGTTCAGCAGCACCTGACTGGGCAGATCAGCCTGAATCTCTTGAATTTCCTGGTGAACAAAGCTGAGCGCCGGAAAATTCGGGCGGGCTTCGCTCAGTCCGGCAATTAAGGCGCGTAGACGGTTGGGCTGGAGCGGCTGCGGATTGGGCAGGCTGAGGCCGGGGGCAATCGCCAAGCTATAGCGCTCCAGCAGATAGTGCTCGCCGTCCCAGAGCGCCGACATGGGCAGGCTGCGGAGTGCCCCATCTAGCACAAACACCAGCGTCGTAATTTGGCTCTGCGCCAGCGCCGCAGTGGCCGGACGAATCAGCCAGTCATAGAGCTGCCGCGAGCTGGTTTGCAATGCCTGTGACACCAGCGGCTTTTTCAGTTCGTTCAAAAACTGATCGGCGGTGGCTTCCACAGTTGCTTGCGGTATATCAGTTGAGTAATGGATCAGCGCTTGCTCAGGTAACTTAAGAATGACTTCTAGGCGATCTGGCAAGAGAATCGTGTAGAAAATTGCCGCAGGCGCGGTGCCCCGGTCTACCAGCCGATCCAGCTGAAACTGGGTATCTAGGCAAGCCTCTCGAAAGAAGTTGTCGAGTTCGGCCACTTGCAGCCCTTCAATCACATCCCGCGCCTGTGCCAGCTGGGCTAATTTGGCGTTGGGTTGCAGCAATAGCCCCACCAGCTCGCGGTAAACTGGCTCCACTCGTTCGCGGAACGAAAATTGCAGATCGCGATTGACCGCCACCAAATCGCGCCGCAGTGATTGCAGGGTTTCGACTGCCTGCTGATAGGCCAGCACTGCCGCCGCTGAGTTGCCTTGCGCCTTTAGCAGTCGCCCCAGCTGCCACTGCCAGCGATAGGACAGATCAGCCGCATCCAGAGCCTGAGAGATGCCCAACGCCTGCTCGGTGAGGCGCTGGGCTGCTGGCCACTGCTGGGTGGCTTCATACAGCTCCCCCAAACTCCCCAGCGCGTCAGACTGAGCGCGACTGTCTTTGAGCGCGATTGCCTGCTGATGGGCGCTGGCCAAAATTTCCGCTATGGCCTGTAGGCTCAGCGCTGGGTTCAGCGTCAGGCTCAGCGCCGGACTGGCGGGCTGCTGGACGAGCTGAGCCAGAATTTGGGCAAATTCAATCTGGTTATAGATGGCGCTCCGGCTGGCTGGCTGGCTGTTCAGCTGGCGTTGCAGGCTAGGATAAAGCGCCAGCGCCAGCGGCCACTGCTGGGTTTCGACGAGCAGATGCAGCTGCTTGAGCTGAGCCTGAAGCTGCGTCTGGGCTGAATGCGCTTGGCTGGCCGCTTGCTGATAAAAATCGAGCGCCAGATCTGCCTGCTGCTGAAACTGCTGAGCCGCAGCCTGCGCGCGCTGTTGTAAAGCCGCCTGCACCAGATCAGCGCTGGCTGCGGGTGCGTTTAGCAGCGGCAGCGCGGTGGCAGGCGTTAGATCTAGCAGGCCGAGGCGGGCAGTTGCTTCAGCTAGGGTGAGGTTTCCCAGCCCCAGATAGGCCGCGCCAATTGCCGTCTGCGCCGCGTTGGAACTAGACTGCTGCGCGATCTGCTGGGCAATCTCTAGGCTCTGCTCCAGCGCTAGCCGCGACTTAGGCAAATCTCCCGCCACCAGCAGCGCAGTTGCCAAACTCCGCTGCGCTACGGTCTCAGCTAGATTGGCAGCTAGATCGGCAGGCGAATCAGCGGCTCGGCTGGAAAACTGATCAGCAATCTGCTGCAAGAGCTGAATTGACTGGCGATAAAAGCCGAGCTGCTGTAGCGCGTTAGCCTGATTGATCTGAGCGGTCAGCACCGCCGCTGGCTCACCCGCGTTTTCATAGGCTGTGGCGGCCTGCTGCCAGGATTTTAAAGCAGATTCAGCTTGCCCTTGCAGCAGATAGAGCCGGCCTTGAATATCCCAAGCCTGCGCCAAAACATGCGCCAAACTATAGTCAGGCAACTCTGACTCTGAAGCAGGGTTCAGCAGCGCCAGACTCTGCTGAATGGCCGCAGATGCTGCCGTCCAGTTGCTCAACTGCTGCTGACTCAGCGATAGATTGCACAAGGCCAATGCCTGCCCCAGCGGGTCGCCCTGCGCCTGGTAAAGCTGCACTGCCTGTTCTAAAGTCAAAACGGCATCAGCAAAGCGTTCTGCGTCATAAAACTGCTTGCCCTGCTGCATTAGCTGCTCGCCAGAGGCCAGGACAGACTGGCTGGGCGCAGACTGGTTAGCAGACTGGTTGGACGCAGACTGGTTGGGCGCTAGTGGAGCAGTTGCGCGGGTCAGCGTTGGCACTGCTAATAGCCAGATCACCGCAGTGCCCAAAGCGAGCAGCATGTAAAAGATCTGCAATCGCAGCCTGCGCCATCTGCGGATGAAGCTCATAGAAGTTTTAGCTTCGGGCGCTGCTCTGCCAGCTGAGGCAATTTCTGGCTCTCTTCCCACAGCGATTTGATCGGGGCATCTTTGGCCTCGGATGTGAGTTGCTTCAGGTCAAGAGGCTCGGTCATTTCTCCAATTTACCGGGTTTTTCTAGCCTGTCAACTTCACCGGATAATCATGGGCTATAGCAAAGGCTCAGGCTAGACTTGAGATTAAATGCAGCTTAGAATCATCTCAGTTGGCGAGTTGCCTGGGAGGATAGATTTTGCCAGAGCCTGTTCACGCAATTTTGTGCCGCTACTGGGTGCAGGGCTGTATTTTACATGCCATTCGGGCTGAGCTATACCAGGGCAATCGGCTGATGCTGATCATGCGTCCGCTGCATTGCCATGTGCTGAGCGATCAGGCTCTCAATCTGCATCTCCAAGCCGTACTCAGCAGCTTTACAAACCACAGCGGCCAGCCCGTCACCGAGTTTCAGGAAATTAATCTACCGCTGCATGATCACGGCTGTCCGGTGAACGACTGTCACCTCAATCCGCTCAGCCGACTAGAAGACTGGCTGTGAGTCGCTTAGCCCATGCGGCCAACTCCTATGAAGCTGCCGTCTGGAGCTTGAGCAAGCGTCCGGTCAGCCTCTGCCATTCAGCCGAACCCAGCAGAGCCGCCAAATCTAGCGATTGGCCATAGCTGGCCTCGTAGGTCTTAAATAGCTCAATCCACTGCAACATCGCCTCTGTCCAAGTGCCGGGACGATAGCGAAACGCCAGCTCTAGATAGCGCGCCATTTCCTCTAGGCGCTGAGTGTGATAAAGCCGCCAAGCAATCCAGACCGCATTATAGTAGCGGCTCTCTGACTCAAGCTGCCGCAGCTCCAAGGGCAAATCAGCCCGCGCAAACAGCTCGTCCTGCACCGCCCAGCATTCTGCTGCCTGCACCAGCGTATTGCGCGAATCATTCGCCTCATGCTGCCGATACAGCACCGTAATTTGCGGCAGCCATACCGACTCGCAGCCCGCCAGCACCAGACGCTGAATCAGCTCCACATCACAAACCTGCCGAAACCGCTCGCTCAGCCCTCCCACTCGCAGCAGCCAGTCCCGCCGAAACAGCATGGCGCTAAACAGCACCGGCATCCGCCGAATCCAGCCCGCCGAATCCAAAACCGGCAGATCATGCCAGGGTTCTACATCGGACAGCTTGCGCCCCGCCGCATCCACCAGCCGCCAGCCGCTGTGCAGCATTCCTGCGCCGGGGTGCTGCGCCAAGCAGTCTACCTGTTGCTGGAGCTTGTCAGGCAACAGCAGATCATCTTGATCTAAAAAGGCAACCAGATCCCCCTCTGCTGCTGCCAGCCCTCGATTTCGCGCTGCCGCCACGCCAGCATTGGGCTGGTCAATGATCTGGATTTTGTCAGCATAGCCGCGCAAAATTTCTGTCGTCTCGTCTGTTGAGCCATCATTTACCACAATAATTTGGTCGGCAGGGCAGCTTTGATTTAACAGACTTTCTAGCGCCTCGCCAATAAACAGCGCGCCGTTATAGGCGGGAATTACTACAGATACTCGCGGCATAGTCAGCGGCTCAAACTCCTCGTCCCCGATCGTACCGCATTCATCCGCCAGCTCCCAATTCCAGCCCTAAATCTAGATGATTCTGCTGCTTCATCAGCGCTTCACAAGACTTGTTAATCAACAGCAAGACTCATAAGATGGTCTTGGTGCTGATTTGGTTAGCCCATGACTAGCCGCTGTTCTGTCTTTGTTCCACCTCCCTGTTTGATTTAATACCTTGCCACTTTAGGAGCTAGAGATGCATTTTTGCGACTGCCTGCTGCGCTATTTTCCTGCCAAGCCCAAGCGCTAGTTTGCTTAGGCAATCTGCTGCTGCCCAGCGCTGCCGTTTGAAACCTGCCATCTTCGGTATGATCAGGGCTGTAGTGCCTGATTAAAGATTGTGCTAGGTTTCCTAATTGTTTTGCTGTCTGCATTCCTGTTCTGTTTTCAGAACGTGATTGTGCGAATTTTATTCAACGAGCAGATGGTATTGGGTGTATTTCCAACGGGCGGATTTCTGACGCCCACCCTGCAACATTCATTTTTGCTCATGTTCATGCGAATGCTAATTGGAGTGCCGCTGATGGCGACCCTAGCACCCAGGCTCTATGCCCCAATCTGGCAAGATATTGCAGCGCTGCGCCAGCCGCAGCAGCGACCTCTGCTGATCCAGGCTATCCTTTGCGGTAGCCTGATGTTTCTCTACCTGATGCTGCTCTATGTCTCGATTGGCATGATCCCAACGGGTATCGCCCTCACTCTATTTTTTACCTATCCTGCCTTTACAGCGCTGCTGGCTTGGCGCTGGTTTGGCAATCGCCCCACGCTGTTTCGCTGGAGCATCATGGCGGTGATTTTATTGGGCAGCTTTTTGACCATGCCACAAACTGGGACTCAAAACGCGAACTATCTGGTGGGTGTCATCTGTGGCGTCATTTCAGGTATTGCCTATGCGTTCTATACGGTGATCGCTCAGAAAAGCTTTGAGCAACTGCACCCGATGCCGTTTACCTGGATTAGCTTTGCCACCACGCTGGTTTTGTCTGCGGGCTGTCTGCTAGTCTGGCAGCTGCAAGATGGCCAAATTCCCTGGCTGCCGCTGTGGATTGGCGGCTTTCTGTCGGCTCTAGTCACCTTCTCTGGACATTTAATCAATAACTTTGGGATTCGATTAATTGGGGCATCTACAGCTTCGATGATTGGGGCGACTAACCCTGCCCTCACCGTGCTGCTAGCTTGGATCACGATTCAAGAAAAGCTGAGCGGCCTGCAAATCTTGGGCGTGACAATTGTCACCCTGAGCGTAGCGCTGCTCAGCCTTGAGCGTCGTTTGGCTCCAAAACCTCAATAGCGCTATTTTCAGGACTGACCCATGGCTCGACCGATCAATCAAAAATGCTGGCATTGCAGTCAACTCTCGGTTGAAACAGCGCGTGAGCTTCATGGTGAAGCTGGAGATCACTGCTGGAATGAACAGACCTGTCACCGCAAGCGTTCGCATTATCGAAACCGAGCAGATAATAACCAGAAGCGCAAAAGTGAATATGCTTCTGTTAAGGCCAAACATCAAGTCGAAATCTGCTCAGAGCAGCCCGCTCCACCTGCGCCGCCGATTGCGCTGCTCTACCTCTACCGCGATCTGCGTAAAGATGCCCACCTGCACGCCTTGGCCATTGTCGTCTGGCAAGGCAACCGCAAGCTAGAGGTGATGCCGCCGACGCACTGTATGGGCATGACCAACAGCCAGGTGCGGCAGTATCTGCAAGCTGTTCTAGCCGATTTGCGCCAGCGCTACGCCATCCAAACCTTCGAGCCAGAAATCCGCTATGATGCCTGCTTCTGCCCAATTCGCCCCTGTCCGCTACATCTGCATCCGCCTATTGGCCAAGAATTGGCTCAGAGTTAATCTGATCACTGCCCGTACCAGTCTTTGCGCCACTGCTTCATCTGATCAATTTCGGCCTGCTGGCTGGTCAAGATGGCTTGCGCCATTGCGGTAATTTCAGGGCGATCGCTGTTTTTTAAGACCTGATTTGCCATATCAAGCGCGCCTTCATGGTGCGGAATCATCGCGTTTAAGAAGCGCAGATCAAACTGATCGTCAGATGCCCCTAAGTCGCCCGTCATCATCATGCTGTCGCGCATCTCTTCACTCATCGGCATCATATGCCCCATACTCGCATCATACATCACGGGTGTCTCTGAGGCATTCGGATACCAGGCTTTGCGCCAGTCTTGCAGCTGAGCAATTTCTCGTTCTTGAGCCGTAATAATCGCCGTAGCAAGCTGCTTAATTTCAGGCCGCTGTGACTTTTGCAGCGCCGCTTGCGCCATCTCAACGCCGCCCTGGTGATGCGGGATCATGCCATCAATAAAGCGCAGATCCAGCGATTCGTCTTTAGGACCCAAATCCATGTTCATGCCCCCAGCGCCGTGATTCATTCCCGGCATCGATTCAGCCATTGCTGGGCTGGTAGCCGGACTGGCTGCTGAAGGGTTAGAGCCAGCTGAGTGGGTGCAGGCGGCAAAGCTGAT
>CASBQH010000418.1 GCA_949127695.1 Synechococcales cyanobacterium PMM_0073 | reverse complement strand
TGATGCCCTGCTGCTGCTGCGCCCGCTGCACAATTTCTGGCTGGAGGCCAAGCCGCTGAGCAATCGCTAGGGCATTCGAGCGTCCGGGGATGCCCCAGAGCAGGCGATAGGTGGGCGAGAGCGAAAGCTCGTCAAATTCCACTGAGGCATTCTCGAAGCGATCATCCTGATATTTCAGCGCTTTCAATTCGCCAAAGTGGGTGGTGGCAATCGTGAGCACCGCGTGATCCGCCAGATATTGCAGCAGCGAAATGGCGAGGGCGCTGCCTTCAGAGGGGTCGGTTCCGGCTCCCACTTCGTCAAGCAGAATTAGGGCGTTGGTGGGCGCGTTGGTGGGCGCGTCGTCGGGCTGTCCCAGCGCGGACAAAATCCGGCTGATGCGGCGAATATGCCCAGAGAAAGTGGAAAGGCTCTGCTGAAGCGACTGCTCATCGCCAATATCCGCCAAAATCTGCTCAAACCAGGGCAGCTCCACAGGTTCGCGGGCTGGGACAAACAGCCCAACTTTCGCCATCAGCACCGCCAGCGCCAGCGTTTTTAGCGTCACGGTTTTGCCGCCTGTGTTTGGCCCGGTAATCGCCACGACGCGAATCTGAGGCCGAATCACCAAGTCTACGGGCACGACTGCGTTGCCCTGCTCATACTGCTGCTGCCAGATTAGCAGCGGATGGCGGAGCTGGCGCAGCACGATTGGGTCGGCGCTGTCTGGGGCAAAACGGATGAAGCGGGGCGGGTTGGCTTGCAGCCAGAGCGAGTAGCGAGCTTTGGCGGTGGCGAGATCTAGCACCGTGGCGATGATTAGCAAGCGTTCGAGGTTGGGCTTGACTTCGGCCACTTGTTCGCTGAGCTGGCGGCGGACTTCTTCTTCTTCGCGCTGCTCTTGACGCAGCAGCTGGCGCAGCTGGTTGCCATTGTTGACGATGGCATGTGGCTCCACATAGAGCGTGACGCCGCTGGTGGAGGTGTCGTGAACGATGCCGGGAATTAGATCTTTGTGCGATGACTTGACTGGAATCACAAAGCGTTCGCTGCGCTGGGTGATTAATGATTCCTGGATGGCGTTGCTCTGGCGCTGCAAGATTTTTTGCAGCTGCTCCTGGATGCGGTCGCGCAGTTGGCGGATCTGGCTGCGGATGCCTTCGAGCTTTGGGTTGGCGCGGTCGGTGACGTGGCCTCGGTCGTCAATGCAGCGGTGGATTTCTTGCTCTAGCTCTGGGTAGGTGCGGAGGTCTGAGAGCAAAGCGTTGAGGGCTGCGAGGTCGGGGTGACTGTCGATGACGCGGCGCAGCTGTCTAGCTCCGGCCAGCGTTGTGGCAATATCGAGTAGCTCATTGCCGCCCAAAATGCCTTGCAGCTCAGCCCGATCCAGCGATTCACCAATGTCCTGAATGCCGTCAAAGCCTAAGCCGCCTGCCAAGCGGTTTTCTAGCGCGTAGGCTTCTTTGGTTTGGCTGAGCAGAGTTTCGCTTTCGGTTTGTGTTGCCGGAATTTTTAGGTGGCTAGCCGCTGTTTTTCCCAGCTTTGTCGCAGCAAACGTGGCGAGATGCTGACAGAGACGCGACCATTCTAGAAGTTCGAGGGTTTCCGCTTGAATCAATGGGGGTGCAGGCTAGAGAGTGGGCTATGGCTTCATTGTAGTCTCTGTCGCTTCTGAAGATGCGCTCAGGCGACGGCTCTGCCCAAAGAGGTAGATCAAATCAGACTTAACCAGAAATTAAACAAGCTTAATTGAATGATCAAAATCAGTTAACCTCTCCGTGAGATTTTCGGGAGAGACTGCTCTCGAAAGTAACTTCATATACCTTTACCAGTTGTCTCCCTCTACAGCCCTATGCCTACTTCCCTGCAACTTCTTCATGCTTCTGACTTTGAGGCCGGTATTCCAGCTCTTGAAGATTCCATCCGGTTCTCGGCGCTCGTCAACTACTTCAAAGATCCGGTAGCGGGCAGCACAGGTCAGTTTGGGATTTCGACCACCACAATTGCCAACACGCTGGTACTCTCTTCTGGCGATAACTTCCTGCCGGGGCCATTCTTTAACGCCTCCAGCGACCCCAGCCTCAACGGGATTGGCGGCCTCACCTCTAGCGCTGCGCCGACAATTGGCCGCGCCGATATTGGCATCCTGAACGAAATTGGCATCCAGGCTTCGGCGTTTGGCAACCATGAGTTTGATTTGGGCACGCGCCAGGTACGAGATTTGCTCCGCAGCGGCAGCGGCAATCCCGGCACCAATTTCCCCTACCTCAGCAGCAACCTTAACTTCAGTACTGACGAAAACCTCAGCAGCCTAGTCGCCGCCAACCCCAATACCGCCGAAGCCAGCACGCTCAAAGGTCGGATCGCCAAAAGCACCGTGATTACGCTCGCCAGCGGCGACCAGGTAGGTATTGTCGGCGCAACGACACCGACGCTCAGAAGCATCTCTTCACCGGGCGATGTCGGCATTCTGCCCGCCAATCCGGTGGACTATGTGGCGCTAGCTGCCGAAATTCAAAAGAGCGTTGACCTGCTGAAGGCCACAGGGATCAACAAGATTATTTTGCTGTCGCATATGCAGCAGCTAAACATTGAGCGCGATGAGCTAGCGCCGCGTCTGCGCGATGTCGATATTGTTATCGCGGGCGGTTCGCATATACCGCTGCTCGACGACAACGATATTGGTCGGACAGACGGCGGCAACCCGGTCACGCGCGGCTACCCGATTATCAGACAAGATGCAGCAGGCCAAACGACCCTGGTGGTGAACACCGACGCGAACTATCGCTATCTGGCGCGGTTGGTGGTGGAATTTGACGACCAGGGATTGATCGATTTAACGCAGCTGAACAATATTGTGAACGGCGCGTTTGCGGCTGACGAAGCTGGCGTCGATCGCGTCTATGGATCTGATGTGAATCCGCGCGCGAAGGCTAATCCAAACATCGTGGCCATCTCAGATGGATTGAAGGGCGTAATCTCTAGCAAAGACAATACGATTACCGGCAGCACCGAATTTTTCCTCAACGGCACTCGTTCTGATGTCCGCAGCCAGGAAACCAACCTGGGCAACCTCACCGCCGATGCCAATCTCGAATATGTCCGGCAGATCGACCCTACGGTCATCCTGTCGCTCAAAAATGGCGGCGGCATCCGCGACAATATTGGCGCAATTTCTGCGTCGGGTGGCGGCACTAGCGCTGGTGACTTTACCACCCTGCCGCCGCAGCCCAATCCGCTTGCGCCGAATAAGCAAGCTGGCAATGTTTCGCAGCTCGATATTGAAAACTCGCTGCGCTTTAACAACGGCCTCAGCCTGATTACCGTCACGGCTGGTCAGCTGAAAGAGCTGCTAGAAAGCGGCGTATCGGGTGTGAGAGCCGGTGCAACACCCGGAGCCTTTCCGCAGGTGGGCGGCATGAAATTTAGCTTTGATGCCACCAAAACCGCGCAGGTGCTAGCTGCGGATGGCACGGTGACGACGCCTGGAGCGCGGATTCAGTCGCTGGTGATTGTCAACGACCAAGGCCGGATTATTAATACGGTGGTCGAAAATGGCGCGCTGGTGGGTGATGCCAGCCGCAGCTACCGGATGGTGACGCTGAACTTTTTGGCCGGCTCCACCACGGCTTCCGGCGGCGACGGCTATCCGTTTGCTCGGTTTGTCCGCGAAAATGCGGCGCTGGCCAACCGAATTGACCTGACGGGCGAAACTGCGGTGGATCTCAACGGCAATGGCGTGATTGACGCACCAGCCGCAATTCCAGCGGGCAAGTTCACCTTTGCGGCCACCGGCAGTGAGCAAGACGCACTGGCTGAATATTTGGCTGAGGTTGGCACCTTTGCCATTGCAGATACGCCTGCTGCTCAGGATACGCGCATCCAAAACATTGCGGCTCGCGGCGATACGGTGCTGCAAGGCGGACGGCTGTTCAACGGCGGCAGCGGCAAGGATAACTTGAGGGGCACAGTAGAAGCCGACACGCTGCTGGGACGCGGCAACGCCGACCAACTCAGAGGCCGCGCCGGAACCGACGAACTCAACGGCGGCATTGGTGCCGATACATTGATTGGCAACCTGGGCGATGACCTGCTGATTGGCGGCAACGGCAAAGACAGGCTGCGGGGCAACGCCGACAATGACCAGCTGCTGAGCGGCCAAGGTAGCGATATTCTCAACGGCGGCAGCGGCAACGACCAGTTTGTGCTAGAAACTGGCAGCGGCATGGACATCATCCAAGACTTCAGCCGCCGCAAAGACAATCGCGACAGGCTGGCCTTGAGCGAAGGCATCCGGTTTAGCCGCCTGAGGATTGAGCAAGTGGGCAGCGACACCCGCATCAGTCTGGGGCAAGACTCGCTGGCCATACTGAAGGGCGTGAATGCCAACAGTATCAGAGAGCGCAACTTTATCAGCTTTGAGTTGGCTACTGTCTAAAACAAAATTGAGTTTTGAGCAACTGCAAGGTATAAAGTTCTAATGTTCGGGTCTGGCTCCTGAATCTGGTCTTTAATCTCTTGTAGGTGTTGACATGAAGCTTGGCACAGCGCGCAAAACTCAAGGTTGGTTCGCTCAAATGCAGCCCCGTCGCCGAGTTCTGCGGTGGATGGGGCTGTTTAGTCTTTGTTTATTATTAACAGTCAGCTGCGGCGGCGGTAGCCAAACGGCCTCTGTGTCGGGTGATCCGGCCAGTCCCGTCGCTGCCGAAAACAGCCGGATTACAATTGGCACGACCCTAAAAGCCCGCACGGTTGACCCCGCAGACGCCTACGAAATCTTCCCCGGCATCCTGCTGCAAAACCTGGGCGACCGCCTTTACACCTACAAGCCTGGAACCACCGAACTCGTGCCGCAGCTGGCCACCGAACTGCCAAAAGTCAGCGAAGATGGCCTCACCTACACCATTCCGCTGCGCGGAGATGTCAAGTTCCACGACGGCGAGCCGTTCAACGCCGAAGCAATGGCCTTCTCGCTGAAGCGCTTCATGGAAAGCGGCGGACGACCCGCCTTTCTGCTCTCTGATCGAATTGAAACCGTCACCGCCAGCAGCCCGACTGAGCTGACAATTAAGCTGAAGCAGCCCTTCGCCGCCTTTCCGTCGGTGCTGGCTTTTTCCGGCGCGACCCCCGTTTCGCCCAAAGCCTATGAAAGCGGCGAAGGTAAATTTAAGCCCGATAGCTTCGTTGGCACTGGCCCCTACAAGCTGAGCGAATTCTCCAGCGACACCATCCGCCTCGACCCCAACCCCGACTACTGGGGCGAAAAACCCGCCAATCAGGGCGTTGATATTCAGGTAATCGCCAGCGCCGCCAACCTCTACAACACCTTCAAAACCGGCGGCCTTGATGTCGCCTACCAGACGCTCGACCCCGACCAGATCCGCGATCTCGAAAAGAATGCCTCATCCGGCGGCTGGCAGGTGATTGAAGCAGGCTCCAACGTGATCAACTACTTGGTGCTAAACCAGAAAAGCAAGCCGCTAGATGATCTCAAAGCGCGTCAAGCCGTCGCCGCCATGATCAACCGCAGCCTGCTGAGCGACCGCGTGTTCCAAGGACAGGCCACGCCGCTCTATAGCTTGCTGCCCACTGGTTCGCCCGACTACCAGCCCGTGTTTGAAGCCAAGTACGGCGATGGCGATCCTGAAAAGGCTAAAGCGCTGCTGAGCGAGGCCGGATTTACTGAAGCTAATCCGCTGACGCTGGAAGTCTGGTACTCCTCTGGCTCCACCGTGCGCGGGCTGGTGGTCAATACGCTGAAAGCTGCCGTCGAAAAGCAGATGGGCGGCTTGGCCGTAATCGAACCCAAAGATGTCGATTCCAGCGCTCTGTTCGATAACTTGGGCAAAGGCACTTATCCCTCAGTGATTCTTGACTGGTATCCCGATTATTTTGATTCAGATACCTTCATTGAGCCGTTCATGTCTTGCGCCAAAGGCTCGGTGTCCACAGGCTGCGAAGACGGCCAGAGCCAGATTGGCGGCTCGTTCTACTACAGCGACAAGGCCAACCAGCTCGTCGAGCAGCAGCGCGCCGAGGAGGATCCCGCCAAGCGCAAGCAGCAGTTTGTCGAGCTACAAAATCTGCTGGCCGAGGATGTGCCCTATGTGCCGCTTTGGCAAAACAAAGACTATGTGTTTGCTCAAGGCCAGGTAAAGGGGGTCGAAATCCAGCCCAGCCAGCAGTTCCTGTTCTCGCCGATGCAAAAGTAGCATCTAGCCCTATGTCTCGTTCCAAAGCCCTGCAAACCTACGTCTACTCACGGCTGCTGATTGCGCCCCTGATGATCTGGACAATCACGACGCTGATTTTTATCATTCTGCGGCTGACTCCCGGCGACCCTGCCGACGTGATGCTCGGCCCGCGTGCGCCCGAAAGCGCCAAGGCCGAATGGCGCGCCGAAAACGGCCTAGATGCGCCGCTCTGGATGCAGTACCTCAGCTATATGGGCAGCCTGCTGCGGCTCGATTTGGGCAGCTCGCTGGCCAGTCAGGGGCAGACGGTCTGGCAGATTATCGGCCAGCATTTTCCGGCTACGCTAGAGCTGACGCTGTTTAGTATGCTGGTGGCGGTGGTGGTGGGCGTGGGCGTGGGTATGCTGGTGGCCTCTCGTCCCAACACGGGCTTTGACTTAGGCGGCAGGCTGTTTGGAATTATTACCTATGCCGTGCCCATGTACTGGTTTGGCATGTTGCTTCAGCTAGTTTTTGCAGTGCAGCTGCGCTGGTTTCCGATTGGCACGCGCTTTCCGCTGGCGCAAACGCCGCCGACACAAATTACCGGGCTATACGTGCTAGACAGCTTGCTGCACCTCAACTTCGGCCAGTTTTTCACCAGCCTCTACTATCTGGCGCTGCCCAGCCTGACGCTCGGCCTGCTGCTCAGCGGCATTTTTGAGCGGATGGTGCGGGTTAACCTAAAGCAAACCCTGCAATCTGACTATGTAGAAGCGGCTAGAGCGCGTGGCATCCCCGAAGGCCGGATTCTCTACGCCCATGCGCTCAAGAACGCCCTGATCCCCGTGATCACCGTGCTGGGACTCACCTTTGCTTCGCTCTTGGGCGGGGCGCTGCTCACCGAAGTCACTTTCTCTTGGCCGGGGCTAGCCAATCGGCTGTATGAGGCGATCTCGCTGCGTGACTATCGCGTGGTGCAGGGGATCATGGTGTTCTTTTCGGTGATTGTGGCGATGGCCAGTATTGCGATCGATATTCTCAATGCCTACGTCGATCCGCGCATTCGGTATTGATCTCTGCCTAGAGTCAAAGCCTAGAGTCAAATTGGGATTAGTCTGGAGCAGACTGAGCCTCAGCGGCATCAGCTGATTTGATCTCTGGGTCAGGCTTGGCCTCTGGCTTCAGCCAAACTACCTGCCTTTGCCGGGGATTGAAGCGAATATTTTGCTCCTGCATGACGTTAAACGACTGCTGCGGGTCAAAATGTCGGTCGAAATCTTCTTGCAGACCAGCCACTTTAGCATTGGCCTCTTTCACCTCGGCTTGCAGCCGCGCCAAATCACTCTGTTGCTCTAGGTTGTAGGGAATGAGCCGCACTAGGGTAGAAACGCCCGTCGCAATCAAAATTAAGTTTACCGTTAGCTTCAGGCTGACCTCTAGAATGGCCGACTGGTGCGGAGAGCGCCGCTGCAATGCCTGCTGCCGACTGTGCGTTCTGCTGCGCCGCTGAGGAGCTTGGGGGGCGCGAGCAGGCTGCTGGGGCGAGGGATTATGCTGGGGTTGCAGTGCGTTCATAGTCGTCAAATCTTGCTTGAGCAAGCCGTAAAGCGATCTAAACCTGTCTAAGTTCTGGGCTGTCTAAGTTCTGAGCTGTCTAAGTTCTGAGCTATCAGTCCCAATTTCAGTCCCAATTTCAGTCTAGAAAGACCGAATGGAACGGCTCGCAACAAGAGGTTAACCCAAAAATACCCATTTGGCTGCAAAAAATCTTTCTGTTCGGAGATTTTTAGGTTAAACCCACAGCCGCCATCGGAAAAACCTATGGTTTAGCTGAATTCAGAGCATTGCTAAGCCAGCGCCGCAGCCAGGTAGATTTCGTTATTTTTGCACAAGAATTGGCAATTTACCCGGTCTGGGCGCGTGGGTTTACCAAAAAAATAGAGTCAGGCTACTCGCGTCAGCTAATCTGGGCTGGAAAGCTCAGAGCTGGACGAGTCACCGACTCCTGTCACTCTTCTACATCAAACGTTTATCTCCAGATCTGATGAAATTATCCTGAGATCATTCGCCAGATCTGGCGGCGCGTAGCCTTACTTGTACAGCTCTGTGGAAAGGCGAAACGCCATCACAGCTGGAATAAGCGCTACGACTAAGGCAATATAGACCTGCGTATCTGATAGAGACATGATTTAACGCGCTCCGTCGAGTAATGTTTGGTGTTTGGCCGATAGCTGGTTGATAGCTGGTCGATAGGCTGGTTAATAGACTATCTTGCAGCCTGCGCCAGTCTCCCTAACTTTCAGTCAAATTCTGATCAGATGGAACTTTTTTTTACATGATGTAACAAAAGCTAGGTGAGCAGAGCCAGATTAAAGCCAGAGCAAACCAGAAAATTGTTCAATTGCAATCAGGCAAACAGCGGAAGTTTTAGATCAAGCGCTATTCTAGAAAAACCTTGTTGGCAGTTCAGTCATCCCTGCTGTCGGGTTTTTCAGTCCTTCCTGTTTGACTTGATCCCGTCCTCACCTCTCCCAAAGCTTAGGAGCATCCTGAATCATTGGAAGACTCCAGACCAACCCGAATGCAGTTTGAGCGGCAGATCAGGCGCGTCCAGCGTGACGTGCTGCGAATGGGCGCTCTGGTCGAGAACTCTTGCTGGCTGGCGCGCTTGGCACTCTGCGAGCGAGACTTAGAAGCAGCCCGCCAAATTGCCCTGCAAGACAAGCAAATTGACCGACTCTACCGCCAGATTGAAACCGACTGCGTGAATCTGATGGCGCTGCAAGCTCCGGTCACCCAAGATCTGCGGCTGCTGAGTGCGCTGATGCAGCTGATTCGTGACCTAGAGCGGATTGGCGACTATGCCGAAGATATTGGCGAGATTTCAGTCAAGCTGTTTCCCTACCCCGTGCCAAGCTGCATGGAGCGCGTCCAGATCATGATGGATCGCTGTCGAGCTATGCTGTCGATGGGGCTGGCCGCACTCTCTGATCTAGATGCCGAGTCGGGGCTAGATATTAAGTTTAAAGACGATGCCGTCGATTCTGACTACGAATCGCTCTATGGCCTATTGGTAAAGCCGGTTCAGTACCCCGGCCCAGTGGAGCCAATTGCGCTGCTGGTGCTGACAATCCGGCATTTAGAGCGGATGGCCGACCATGCCACTAATATTGGCAAGCGCGTGGCTTACATTGTGACGGGGCAGCGCTAAAGGTGACGGGGCAGCGCTAAAAGTGACGGGGCAGCGCTAAACTCTATTTCCTCAGCACAAAAATTATTTTTTACGGTACATTTTGCCCAAAAAATGTTAATAAAATGGGTGAGTGCGAAAAGTGTAGAGTTTTGCGCTGGATTCAGATGTCACTTGTGCAGATGGGCAGAGGCTGCATTTGAGGAGAGAGATGCTGGCCTGAGCAAGGCTGAGGTATCTCAGTTCAGTCACCTCATTCGCAAACTCTAGTTGCTTCAGCGAGCTGTTATGCCGTCGCAAAAAATGCAGGCTAGGCGGCTGAATGGCTCTTGTTTAAGTGGCTCTTACTTTAAGGATTAACCGCTACATGGAATTTTCGATTGCCGAACTGTTGGTCAATTTCACAGAAGATAAGCTAGTTGCCCCCAAAGCGCTCGAAAAAAAGCTGAACTGCCGCGATGAAGCCAGCCAGCAGCAGCTTCAAATCGCCCTAGATGCGCTAGAGAAAACGGGTTTGCTGGTGCGCGATCGGGGCAAATATCGCCGTGTCCCCGAAGAAAACGTGGTGGAAGGCAAGCTGCGCTGCTCTAGTAAAGGCTTTTGCTTTGCGATTCAAGATATCGAGGGCGCTGAAGATATCTACATCCGCGAGAGCCATCTGAACACCGCCTGGAACGGCGACCGAGTGCTGGTGCGCGTCACCAAAGAAGGCACGCGCCGCCGCAGCCCCGAGGGCGAAGTCCGGCTGATTCTAGATCGAGCCAATTCCTCGGTGCTGGCGCGGGTGAAGCAGGCCGAGGCGCAATATCAGGCGACGCCGCTAGATGATCGACTGCTGTTTGACGTGGAGCTGAAGCCGAACGGCATTGACCTAGCCGAAGCGGTAGATCAGCTGGCGCATGTCGAGATCCTGCGCTATCCGCTGGGCGGCAGTCCGCCAATTGGGCGGGTAGCGCAGATCTTGGGCAGCGACGCCGAAGCCGCCTCTGAGTTTGATATTGTCTGCTGCAAGCATGATCTGCCGCGCCAGTTTTCGGAAGCGGTGCTGGCAGAGGCGCAGGGGCTGCCCGTTAAGCTGAAGAAATCTGACCTGAAAAAGCGGCTCGATCTGCGTCACCTGCCCACCATCACCATCGACGGGCCTCCCAACGCCACCGGCCCCGCCATCGACGATGCGATCACCCTAGAGCCACTGGGTACTGACCACTGGCGGCTGGGCATTCACATCGCCGATGTCTCTGCTTACATTGAGCCCGGTTCGCTGCTAGACGTGGAGGCGCGGCGGCGTGGCACCTCGATTTATCTGGGCGAAAACGCGCTGCGGATGCTACCAGAGCAGGTGCATGACTGCTGCTCGCTGGCCGCTGGCCAAGACCGACTGGCAGTTTCGGTGCTGCTAACGCTGACCTCTGGCGGGCAGGTGGTGGAGTTTGAGCTACAGCCGACGGTGATTCAGGTTGATCATCGGCTCGACTACCAGCAGGCGCAGGTGATTGTGCAGCGCCACGATGCGCCGGATCAAGAGAGCTTGACGCCTGCCTATGAACTCCCCACGCTGGATCAGCTGCAAAACTTTGCGCCGATCTTTGAGATGCTAGATCAGCTGTTTTTGCTCAGCCATGCCATCTGCACCCAGCGGCTCCAGCGCGGCGCATTCGATCTAAATCTGCCTGAAAAAATCTTCCCCGACGAGGCTAACTCTGAGCTGAGCCAGTTTCTCTCTACCAAGTTTCAGTACGACGACGAGGGGGCAATGGGGGCAATGGTGGTGTCCTCGCTGCTGCCCGCTCGCTCCATTGTGACGGAGCTGGCGCTGCTGGCCAATCAGCTGGTGGCTTCGCATCTGCTGGCGCTGCAAGTCCCTGCGATCTATCGGGTGCATCGTGCCCCTGATCCGGGCGACGTGCAGGAACTGCTGAAACTCGTTACCAACATGGGCATTGAGGCAAATCTGGAGCAGGAAGATGCCGTGCAGCCCCAAGACTATCAGCACCTAGTCGAGCAGTTTGCCGAGTCCAAAACCGAGAAAGTGCTGACCTATCTGCTGCTTGCCACCTTCAAGCCCGCCATCTACAGCACCAAACCCGGACAGCATTTTGGGCTGGCGCTAGACGCGGGCTATACGCATTTCACCTCGCCGCTGCGCCGCTACCCTGATCTGCTGGTGCATCGCGTCTTGCACGCTGTGTTTGAACATGGCCGCGACCGTCGCAGCAGCCGCTCCAAAGAAAAAGTAGACCTGCGCCACAGCTCTTGCCACGGCCAAATTAACTGGAACGTGCTGCCCGCAGAGGTTCAGACTGAGCTAGAAGAAACCCTGAACGCGATTGTGATCCACCTCACCGAGCGTGAAAAGCTGGCGCAAGAGGCCGAATCTGACCTGGAAGGCTTGAAGAAAGCTGAGTTTATGCAGCAGCATACCGGCAAGGTGTTTCACGGCCTGATTACCGGGGTGCAGTCCTATGGCTTCTTTGTCGAAATTGAGGAACTGCTGGTCGAAGGGCTGGTGCATGTTAGCTCGCTGAAAGACGACTGGTATGAGTACCGCTCGCGGCAGCAGAAGCTGGTGGGGCGCAAAAACCGCCGCCAGTATAAGCTGGGCGACCGGGTAGAAGTACAGGTGAAGAGCGTAGACTACTACCGCCAGCAGATTGACTTGGTGGCCGTCGGCGGCGGCAGCGAAGCCTCAGAAGACGAGGACGGCGAAGAAGAGTTGGAGACCGCAAACAGCCTGAATGATGATTTGAACGACGACCTCAATGACGACCTCAATGACCTCAACGGGGATGACGACTTGGAAGATCTGTAATGATGCGTAAGTAAGCGCTTTAATCAGGCGTAAAGCTCATCAAGCGAGGGATCTGGGTTCTGTGACTAATACTGCGGCCAACTCAAAGCCGCTGATTCTAGGCGTAACGGGCGCATCGGGGCTGATTTATGCCGTGCGGGCGCTCAAGTTTCTGCTGGAGGCTGACTATACGGTTGAGCTGGTGGCTTCTAAGTCTACCTATCTGGTCTGGCAGGCCGAAGAAAATATCCGAATGCCGCTGGAAGCCGTGCAGCAGGAGCAGTTTTGGCGACAAAAAGCAGGCGTTGAAACAGGCGGCAAGCTCTACTGCCATCCCTGGGGTGATGTGGGCGCAACGCTGGCTAGCGGCTCGTTTCGGGCGCTGGGGATGCTGATTATGCCTTGCAGCATGAGTACGGTGGGCAAGCTGGCGGCAGGCTTAAGTTCGGATTTGCTAGAGCGGGCTGCCGACGTGCAGCTCAAAGAAGGGCGTAAACTGGTGGTAGTTCCCCGCGAGACGCCGTTTAGCCTGATCCACCTCCGCAACCTGACGGCCTTGGCCGAAGCCGGAGCGCGGATTGTGCCCGCGATTCCAGCCTGGTATCATCAGCCGCAAACGATCGAAGACCTTGTAGACTTTGTGGTAGCCCGTGCGCTGGATCAGTTTGAGATTGACTGTGTGCCGCTAAAGCGCTGGTCAGGCCATTTGCCGCCCAGCGAAGCATAGCGGCTCACCTGCATTCCCTTACCCGGAGATCGCCCTATGGTAAATCTAGTCTTGCTGTTGCTGGTTGCTGGCGGGTTTGTGATATTTGCAATCCAGAACCTATCGCCGGTGGCGCTGGTGGTTCTGGGCGTCAAGATGCAGGCATTGCCGCTGTCGGTTTTGATGCTCAGCTTTCTAGCCGCAGGCGCTTTAACCACGCTGCTGCTGAGCGGCTTCTTTAGCCTGTCCAAAAATGCTGCCGTGCGAAAATCAGCTCAGCGCGAAGCCAAGCGCTCGCCTTGGACAGGCGCGAATGAAAGCAAGCCTCCCAAAAACGCCGCTGGCTTTACGGCGGGCGGGGCTGCGGGTGGAGCAGCAGGGGTTGATGGCTGGGAGCGCAGCAAAGACTGGAACGACTGGGCAGAGCCAGCAGGAAATCCTCCGGGTGGAAACCGGGATCGCCAAAGCCGAGTCCGCGACGATATTCGCGACCGCAAGCCAGATCCTAACCCCGCAGTTCGCCAAACGCCGCTGGAGCAGACTGGGTTTAGCCGCCGCGATCCTGAGCCGCGCCAGCCTAAAGAAGTCTACGATGCCGAATATCGGGTGTTGATTCCGCCTTACGGCACCCCGCCGCCCGCCCCGGAGCCGAAAGATGCTGTGAAGCCGCCGGATGCGCCCAAACCTCCCGCCAATTCAGATGACGAAGACTGGCTGTAGCTGATTTGATTTTTTAAACTCAACAAACCTGTGGATACAACCTTCTGGATCTGGCTGGCAGTGCTGACTGCGATTGCTGGCTTTGGCCTCAGCACAATGATTTCGGCCTACTGGGGGCGCGGCAGCGTGACGGTGGTGTTTCCAGAGCCAATTTCGCCTGAGCCAGTCCCGACGCTCAGCCCTGAAGCTGCCGCAGAATTTCAGGCAGGCTGCGAGCAGTATCGCTCAGGCAGCTACCGTCAGGCCGTGGCCTGCTTTGCCGCAGCGCTACGGCTCGACCCGCATTTTGCCGAAGCCCAGCATAATCGCGCCCGCGCCATCGCCAACCTGCGCCGCATTACCGAAGCAATTAGCGAATTAGTCAAAGCCAGCGATCTCTATTCGCAGCAGGGCGACGGCGAAATGCTGATGCAGCTGAAGCAGGATTTGACGACCATTGGCGGCGCAGTGCCGCTCTCAAAGAGATTAAGCCAGAAGCTTTAGGCCAGAACTTTAGGCCAGAAACTTTAGGCCAGAAACTGTACGCCAAGTTTCAGTCAGACCAATCGCCTCTATACTATGCTCTACCTTGAGTTCACCGGAGCGTTGACCTGCAATGAAACATCCCTTTAACCGTCGGCAGTTTTTAATCTACGGTTCGGCTACGTTTGGCACCAGCCTGCTGCTCAAAGCCTGTGGCAACAATACCAGCCCTAGCCCCTCCCCTGCGGCCAGCGCCGATGGCAAAATCAAAGTGGCAGCTGTCTACACCGTGCCGATTGAGCAGCAGTGGGTCAGCCGGATTCACAAGGCGGTAAACGCAGCCAAAGATCGCGGCGATGCCGAATATGTCTGGTCGGAATCAGTTTCTAATACAGACTACGAGCGAGTGGTGCGGCAATATGCCGAGGCCGGAAACCAGCTGATCCTGGGCGAATGCTTTGCGGTCGAAAAAGCCTGCCGCACCTTCACCAGCGAATATCCCAACGTGGCCTTTTTGATGGGTTCCAGCGGTCAGCCCGCGCCGCCCAACCTGTCGGTGTTTGATAACTATATTCACGAGCCGTCTTACCTGACCGGGATGATTGCAGGCGGCATGACCAAATCCAAAGTGATCGGCATGGTCGGCGGCTACCCGATCCCGGAGGTTAACCGGCTGATGCATGCCTTTATGGCAGGCGTAAAAGAAATTACGCCCGACGCGAAGTTTCTCGTCACCTTCATTGGCTCCTGGTTTGACCCACCCAAAGCCAAAGAAGCTGCCTTCGCCCAAATTGACGCGGGGGCTGACATTATGTACGCTGAGCGGTTTGGCGTCTCCGATGCGGCCAAAGAACGCAACGTGCTGGCGATTGGCAATGTGATTGACACCCAAAAAGACTATCCCAACACTGTGATTGCCAGCGCCCTCTGGCATATGGAACCCACCATTGACAAGGCAATTGAGGCCGTTAAGTCAGGTAACTTTAAGCCGGAAGAGTACGGCCAGTTCAGCTTTATGAAGCATAAAGGCTCTAGCCTCTCAGATCTGGGCACCTTCGCCAGCAAAGTGCCGGAAGATTTGCAAAAGCAGGTGAATCAGCGCCAGGAAGAGATCTTGGCCGAGAAATTCACTGTCAAAATAGACGACAGCGAACCCAAATCTACGGTCTAGGACGCGCTTGGCTACTCCGGTTCTCGAACTCCAGCAAATCAGCAAACGCTTTGGGGCGCTGCTGGCGAATGACGCAATCAGCCTGACGCTGTATCAGGGCGAAATTCTGGCGCTGCTGGGCGAAAACGGCGCGGGCAAAACAACGCTGATGAATATTCTGTTTGGTCACTATGCCGCCGATGCCGGACAGATTCAGCGCCTGGGACAGCCGCTGCAAATTCGCTCGCCCAAAGATGCGATCACCGCAGGCATCGGCATGGTGCATCAGCATTTCACGCTGGCCGAAAGCCTCAGCGTCCTGGATAACGTGATCCTGGGCACTGAGCCGCTTTGGAAACTGCGCCAAAACCGCCCGGTCGCCAAACAGCGCTTGCTGGAGATCTCGCAGCAGTTCGGCCTAGCGGTGAGTCCCGATGCCCGAATTGCCGAGCTTTCGGTCGGCGAACGGCAGCGGGTCGAGATCCTCAAAGCCCTCTACCGCGACGTGCAAATCCTGATTTTGGATGAGCCGACGGCGGTGCTGACGCCCCAAGAAACCGACGATCTGTTTGCCACACTGCGCCAGATGACCGAGGCGGGGCTGTCGATTCTGCTGATTTCGCACAAGCTGCAAGAGGTGCTGCGGGTCAGCGATCGGGTGGTGGTGCTGCGCGCAGGTAAGCTGGTGGCCGATCTGCCGACTGCGGGCACGACTGCCGCTGAGCTAGCCGAGCAGATGGTGGGGCGACCGATTGTAAAGCCGCTGCGTCAGCCCATGCCGCCCGGAGCGCCTGTTTTGGAGCTGGTAAATCTGACGGTGCCACAGCTCAAAGACCTCAACCTGCGCCTCTGCCAGTCCGAAATTGTCGGGATCGCCGGAGTTTCGGGCAATGGTCAGGCGGCGCTGTTTGATTTAATCAGCGGCTTAACAACTCCGACTCGCGGCGAACTGCGGCTCTACGGTCAGCCCGTTGCGGCTCTGTCGCCTGCGGCAATGGTGAAAGCAGGGCTGGCGCGCATCCCAGAAGATCGGCATAGCACTGGGCTAATTGGCGATTTGAGCCTCTGGGAAAACCTGATTTTGGAGCAGCACGCTCAGCCGCCTTTCTCGCGGTACGGCCTGCTCAACCGGCCAGCCGCGCATCAGCACGCCGCGCAGATTATCGCAGCGTTTGACGTGCGCTGTCCTTCGGATCGAGTGGCGGTACGGCTGCTGTCAGGCGGCAATATGCAAAAGCTGATTTTGGGGCGAGTCCTGTCGCAGCAGCCGCAGCTGATTTTGGCCAGCCAGCCGACGCGCGGCCTGGATCTAGGCGCTGTCACCTATGTGCATCAGCAGTTGCTGAACGCTCGCAGTCAGGGCGCAGGCATTCTGCTAATCTCAGAAGATCTGGAAGAGTTGCTCAGCCTCTGCGATCGGCTTTACGTGCTTTACCGAGGCCAGCTTTCGGAATCGCTGCCAATTGAGCAGGTGCAAATCCGCGAGCTGGGCTTGATGATGGCTGGCAAGTATGGCAACGGATGATTTAGGGCGGATGCAGAGACAGCCGAGGGCGAGCAACAGCGGATGATTGATGTTCTGAGCATTCTGGCTATAGCTATCACTTATGAGACTCGAACTCCGTCACAAACCGCCGCTCGCTCTGACAATTCTGGCTCCAGCTGGGGCAATTTTGGCGGCGCTAATGCTCTGTATGCCGCTGGTGACTTGGACAGGCGCATCGGCGTTTCAGTCCTATGCTACGATGCTGCAAGGGGCGCTCGGCTCGCGGTTTGCCATCTCTGAAACGCTGTCTCGCGCCACGCCGCTGATGTTTACTGGGCTGGCGGTAGCGGTGGCTTTTCGTGCCAAGCTCTGGAATATTGGGGCTGAAGGGCAGTTTTATCTGGGCGCAGTGGCCGCAACGCTGGTGGGGACGGGCTGGGTGACGCTGCCGCCTGTGCTGATG
>CASBQH010000417.1 GCA_949127695.1 Synechococcales cyanobacterium PMM_0073 | reverse complement strand
GTGTTCATGAACCTGGGCTTTTTGGGAGCGCTCGCCAAGTCGGCCTCGCAGATTTACACCCAGTTTGACGCTGAGCTGTTTTTGATCTCGCCCCAGACGCTAGAAATTAGCACCAGCAGAGCTTTTCCGCGCGAGCGGCTCTATCAGGCGGCGGGCTTTGACGGCGTAGAGCAGGTCATGCCGCTTTATGCCGGGTATGGCCAGTGGCGCAATCCCGAAACCCTGAAAAACCGAGCGATTTTTGTGTTTGGCATCAATCCAGACGATCGGGTATTCCTTGATCCTGAGTTTCGCTTACCCCAAAATCTGGATGCCCTGCGTCGCCCCGATACCACGCTGATTGATCGGCTCTCGCGTCCAGAATTTGGCTCGCAGGCCACAGGCACCGTCACCGAGCTAGATCGCCGCAAAATTGTGATTGGCGGTCAATATGCGCTGGGCGGCGGCTTTGCAGCAGACGGCACGCTGCTGATGAGCGACCAAAACTTTCGCCGCTATTTTGATCCTTTTCCGCTGAATTTGATTAGCATCGGCTTGATTAAACTCGCGCCCGCTGCCAATCCAGATCAGGTGGCGGCAGCGCTGGAGGCCGCTTTACCCAAAGATGTGCTGGTGTTCACCAAGCCCCAAATTGTCGATCGCGAACGTGCCTATTGGATCACCACCACATCGATTGGCTTTATCTTTGGTTTGGGCGTAATCATTTCCTGCATCGTTGGCGTGATCATTGTCTATCAAATTCTCTATACCGATATTGCCGATCATATGAAACAATATGCCACGCTGAAAGCAATCGGCTACCGCAGCGGGTTTTTGGTGCAAACGGTGGTGCAAGAGGCAATTATTTTGGCAGTGCTGGGCTATATTCCTGGCTTCGCGATTTCGCTGGGGCTATATGAACTCACCCTGCGCGCTACGGCTGGCGGATTGCCAATTGGCATGGAGCTACAGCGGGCTGTCTTTGTGCTGCTGCTGACCGTTAGCATGTGCATTCTTTCAGCGCTGATTTCTGTCCGCAAGGTAATTGTCGCCGATCCGGCGGAGGTGTTTTGATGCCCCAGCCCAGTAATAAGCCCAGTAATAAACTCAGCAAGCTTCTGCGCCGGACGCCGCTAGCCTGGTTTAACCTCACCTATGAGCGCCGCCGCCTGCTCACCTCGCTGGCTGCTGTCTCATTTGCTGTGCTGCTGATGTTTCTGTTTCGCGGCTTTGAAAACGCGCTCTATGACAGTCAGGTGCAGCTGATTAAGCTGCTGAATGGGGATGTTATATTGGCGAGTACGCTCAAAACCAATATGTTTGTGCCAGAGCAGATTGCCCGTCGTCGGCTTTACCAAGCAGAGGCTTTTGCAGGCGTCGAGGCAGCCTATCCGCTTTACACCACCACCGCCTACTGGAAGAACCCCGAAACGCGCCGGATTCGTCCGCTGCGCGTCCTTGCCTTTAACCTCAAAGATCCAGTTTTGCCGCTCCCCGGCATTACCGACAGCCTGCCGCTGCTCCAAATGCCCCGGACGGCAGTGCTAGATCAACGGTCGCGGCCAGAAGTGGGCAGCAGCGCTACGGGCACCCTCACCGAAATTAACGAGCAGCAGATCAAAATTGTCGGCAGCTTTGCCTTGGGCACTGACTTTGCCTCCGGCAACGGTAACGTGGTAATGAGTGACCAAAACTTCTTGCGCTACTTTGGCAACTTGGGGGCTGACCAAGACAGCCGCGATTTGACTACGGTCGATCTGGGGCTGCTCAAGCTCGCGCCGGGGCAAAGCCCAGAGCTGCTGGCTGAGGCGCTGCGTCAGGCATTGCCCAAAGATGTTAAGGTGATGACCAAAGCTGAGCTGGTGCAGCAAGAGCTGGCCTACTGGCGCAACAATACCAGCATTGGCTTTGTATTTTCGCTGCTGGCGACCATGAGCTTTGTCGTGGGAATTATTTTGGTTTATCAAATTCTATATACCGACGTTTCTGATCACTGGGCAGAATATGCGACGCTAAAGGCAATTGGATATTCAAATCTCTATCTCTTGGGTGTCGTCATGCAGCAAGCGCTCATTTTAGGAGTAATGGGCTTTATCCCCGGCTGTCTGGCCAGCGCCGGACTCTATCAGCTCACCGCCAACGCCACAGGACTGCTGATGCAGATGACTCAGACTCGCGTGATCAATCTATTTGTAGCGACGCTGGCGATGTGCCTGATTTCTGGCGCAATTGCCGTCCGCAAAGTCCAGAGTTCTGATCCGGCGGAGGTGTTTGGGCTATGACGCTGATTGCCGCCAGCACAGCCGTAGAGATTCGGCAGCTCAACTACTTTTTTGGCCAGGGCGATCTGCGAAAGCAGGTGCTCTATGACATTAACCTGGAGCTGCCCAGAGGCCAGATTATAATTATGACGGGGCCTTCAGGTTCTGGCAAAACAACGCTGCTGACGCTGATTGGGGCGCTGCGAACTGTGCAGCAGGGCAGCCTGCGCTTGCTGGATCAAGAGATAGTTGGGCTGCGCCGCTCGGCGCTGGTGGAGGTGCGTCGCAATATTGGCTTTATCTTCCAGGCGCATAATCTGTTTGAGTCGCTGACGGCTAGCCAGAATGTGGAGATGGCGGTGGAGCTGTTAGACAACTGGGGCAACAAGCGCCAAAAAGCGGTGGCGATCCTGAGTCAGCTCGGCTTGGCTGATCGGATCGACTATAAGCCCAGCACCCTCTCTGGCGGGCAGAAGCAGCGGGTGGCGATTGCCCGCGCCCTGGTCAACCAGCCTGAGCTAGTCTTGGCTGATGAACCCACTGCGGCGCTAGATAAACAGTCTGGGCGCGAAGTGGTGACGCTAATGCAAAATTTGGCTAAAACCCAGGGGAAGACAATTCTGATGGTAACGCATGACAACCGGATCTTGGACGTAGCCGACCGGATTATTACGCTGGTGGACGGGCGGATCGAAACTGATGAGATGTCCTCAGGCTAGCGGCTATCTGGTTGATTGCGATAAAGGCCAGAGATACATAGGCTAAACCTGCTGAAACACCAAAGTATATAGATTACAGCTTTTCCCGATATCGCTGAGCCAGCTGTTCGGCTCCATTCCGATGCTGTTTCAGCAGCTTGCTTGGCGTAATCACCCTCACATTCTCCATGTAACGATTTAGCCATCGCCCAAACTCTGACAGCGAGCGAGGCGGCAAGCTGACTTGATAATCGACGTAAGCAGGCTGTCCAGTTGCTGGATCAAGCTTGCCTACTCTAATTTTTTGACTAGGATGGCGGCGTTCTCCTTCAATCATTAAAGAGATTACCTCTGCATAAAACCGCACCTTCACCGGCTCAAATGGCAATGTTCCGGCGCGTTCTTGCTGCTGTTCTTCAAGGTTTCCTAAAAATAATCCCCAGCCTGCGGTCAACAGCTGGTGCAGAGCCTGTAGGCTGTTCTGCTGAGCCTCAATGCCTCGACCGGATTGAGCCAGCGGTTGGGCGTGATTGCTCAGCCGATCCATTCGATAGGTTTTTAAATGTCCTGTGGTCATGTCCTCACAGAGTAAGTACCAGGCGACATCATGGTAGAGCAACTGTAGCGGATAGATTGATTCATATTGGCCGCGCTGTGCGGCATAGACCTCGATGGGCAAGCCTGCTAAAATGGCGGTTTCTACGAGTTCGAGCTGGTGAAATAGCGTCTTGCGAAACGCCTGCTTTCGCATCATCTCGTCAGGATCTGTATAGGTGGTTGGGCGGTTGTACTGGAGTCGCACCGGATAAAACAAGCTGGCTGCTGACTCAAACTTTTGGCCGCCTAGCCGCTGCCCAACTTTTTGGTAAGCTTGCCGAGACTGGGCATCGCCTTGGTATTTGGCTTGCGAGGCCAAGGCATTCAGCGCCAGCCGCAGTTCGCTGGGGTTCATCGCGCCTGCGCCAACATAGTAGCCATGCCGATAAACCTG
>CASBQH010000416.1 GCA_949127695.1 Synechococcales cyanobacterium PMM_0073 | reverse complement strand
TCTGGTCTACAGCAACCAGCCGCAAGATAGTTTGTTTGGCGCTCTGCTGGCAAAACTGCTGCGGCTGCCGTTTGTTTGTCATCTGCGGCAGCCACCCTGGAATCCGCTTGATCTGCAAACTCGCTTGGGGCTGCGTGGAGCAAATCAGATGATTGCTGTCTCCGAGCAAACGAAAGCCGCTTGGCTCTCAGCTGGCTTCGCAGCTCACAAGCTGGCGGTTGTGCATAATGGCACGAATCTAGATCGATTCCAGCCCGCAACCAATCAGGAAAAGGCTAGAGCGCAATTTCAGCTGCCAGTCGGAGCCAAGGTGATTAGCTATGTGGGAAGACTCGACCGCACGAAGGGATTAGAGACTTTGCTGCGGGCAGTCGCTCAACTCAGAACAGAGTCAGTGCGGCTATTGATAGCGGGTAAACCCGTACTGCAACAGCCTGATTATCAAACAAGCTTGCAGCAGCTCGCAGTTGAGTTAAATATTGCATCGCAGATCAACTGGCTTGGCCATCTCGACAATCCAGTTGCCCTTTACCAAGCCAGCGATTTGACTGTTTTGCCCAGCATCTGGAATGAACCATTTGGTCGAACAGTCGTGGAGTCACTCGCCTGTGCTGTGCCTGTTCTGGCTAGCCGAGTTGGTGGGATTCCTGAAATCTTAACTGGCGAGCTAGAGCAATGCCTGTTTCCGGCCAAAGATGCGGATGCCTTAGCGCTCAAACTCGATACGTTTTTGGACTGGCGGCAGACTGATCCGCAGTTTGGCCAGCGCTGTCGGCAGCATGTGGAAGCTCACTTTGCGCTGAGTAAAACAGTGAGCTGTATCGAGCAGCGCTTGCTTGAGACTTTGGCAACAGCAGATCAATCCGCTCAGAAGCTGAACCCGGCGATCAATTTGCGGTAAAACGCTAGGCTAGAACCGGACTAGAGCAGCGCGATCATCAAGAGGCTATGGCTGGGCACAGTAAATGGGCAAATATTAAGCGGCAGAAGGCGCGGGTCGATGCAGTCAAGGGCAAGACCTTTGCTAAGATCTCGCGGGAAATTATTATGGCAGCGCGCTCAGGCGTGCCAGATCCGGCGGGCAACTTTCAGCTGCGAACTGCAATTGAAAAAGCCAAAGCTGCTGGAATTCCCAACGACAACATCGACCGGGCGATTGCCAAAGGAGCGGGCAAGCTGGGAGCCGAAGGCGAGCTTGAAGAGATCCGCTATGAGGGCTATGGGCCAGGCGGCGTGGCGATTTTGATTGAGGCGCTAACCGACAACCGCAACCGCACCGCCGCCGAGCTGCGCGCCGCCTTCAGCAAACGCGGCGGCAATCTGGGCGAAGCGGGCTGCGTCAGCTGGATGTTTGAGCAGAAGGGCATGGCCAGCATTTGGCGAGCCGGCAGCGGCAAGCTCAAGGCGCTGCCCATTGACGAAGAGCGGCTGCTGGAAGATCTGCTGGAGGCCGGGGCAGAAACCTACGAACTCGTCGAGCTGGCGGCAGAAATTCCGGGGGCAGAGGTATTCGTCGAGCCGCTGAGCCTAGAAACGCTGGGGCAGGCGCTCTCTGGCCAAGGCTATCAGGTGATGGAGCTAGAGCTGCGCTGGATTCCGAGCAGCAGCGTTGAAGTGAATGACGCCGAGCAGGCCAAAGCACTGCTGCGGATGATGGATGCCATCGAAGATCTTGAAGATGTGCAGAGCGTCACCGGAAATTTTGAGATTGCCGATCAGCTGCTGGAGCTGGCTGACTCGGATGCTGCGGCTTCAGGCTAAAATAATCGGGCTGAGATAAGAATTGCTAATTAATCGCTTCGCCAATTAAAGCTTTACAAAAGTTGAGGATTCAAGGCAATAATTGAAGATATGACGCCAAGATTTTGTTTTAGCACCGCTAAATAGGAGAGTCGAATATGATCGCACTCGCAGAACCCACCGCAAACCCCGCTTCGGTCAAGCTCACCCTGCAAACGCTAGAAATTGCCGAAGACACCACCGCCATTCGCTCTCTAGACTGGGATCGCGATCGCTTTGACATCGAATTTGAGCTGCGAAACGGCACGACCTACAACTCATTTTTGATCCGGGGTGAAAAAACCGCCCTGGTCGATACGAGCCATGCCAAGTTCCGCGATCTCTATCTTGATGAATTAACTCAGCTTATCAATCCAGCCGAAATCGATTACCTGATCATCAGCCATACCGAGCCTGACCACAGCGGCTTAGTCAGAGAATTGCTGGAACTCGCGCCGCAGGTCACGGTGGTAGGTTCCAAGGTCGCGATTCAGTTCTTAGAAGACTTGGTGCATCAGCCGTTCAAGCAGCAGCTGGTCAAAAACGGCGACCGAATTGATCTGGGTGGCGGTCACGAGCTGGAATTTGTCTCTGCCCCCAACCTGCACTGGCCTGACACCATCCTGACCTATGACCACAAAACGCAGAGCCTCTTCACCTGCGATGTGTTTGGGATGCATTACTGCGACGACGGCATCTACGACGCAGATCTGACGCTGTTGGATGCTGACTATCAGCTCTACTACGATTGCCTGATGGGGCCAAACGCCCGCTCGGTGCTGGCGGCCCTGAAGCGGATGGCGGCTCTGCCCGAAATTACCACCATTGCCACCGGACATGGCCCGCTGCTTCGCCACCATATTGCCGAACTGGTGGGGCGCTACCGCGACTGGAGCCAAGCTCAGGCCAAAGCCGAAACCACCGTAGCGCTGTTCTACGCCGCCGACTATGGCTATGGCGACGAGCTGGCTCACGCGCTGGCTGGCGGCATCCTTAAAACTGGCGTAGCGGTAGAGCTGATTGACCTCAAAGTCGCTGACCTACAAGAAGTTCGCGAAATGGTCGATCTGGCCGCTGGGGTAATGATTGGGATGCCGCCCCAAGCCAGCCAGTCTGGCGATATGCAGGCTGCGCTCAGCACAATTTTGGCAGCGATCACGCCAAAGCAAACCATTGGCCTGTTTGAGTCAGGCGGCGGCGACGACGAATCGGTTTACCCCATCCGCAATCGGTTTCAAGAGGCGGGCATTAAAGAAGCCTTCGCACCAATTTTGATCAAAGAAACCCCGAACGAGGCGACCTACCAGCTCTGCGATGAGGCCGGCATTGACCTGGGGCAGTGGCTCACCCGCGACCGCGCCGTGAAGCAAATGAAGGCGCTAGACAACGACCTGGATCGCGCCTTGGGCAGACTCAGCGGCGGGCTGTATATTATTACGGCCAAAAAGGGCGAAGCTGCCAGCGCCATGCTGGCCTCCTGGGTGTCGCAGGCCAGCGTCGAGCCGTTGGGCATCACGATTGCTGTCGCCAAAGACCGCGCGATTGAGGCGTTTCTGCATGCGGGCGACCAGTTTATCCTGAACGTGCTGGAAGAAGGCAACTACCAGCATCTGATGAAGCATTTCCTCAAGCGGTTTGCGCCGGGAGCCGACCGATTTGCGGGCATTAAGGTGCATCCAGCCGCCAACGGCTCTCCGATTTTGGGCGAGGCGCTGGCCTATCTAGAATGCGAGGTGGTAAGCCGGATGGAATGCAGCGATCACTGGTTGGTATACAGCACGGTAGATGTGGGTCGCGTCTCCAAGCCTGACGCACTCACCGCCGTGCATCACCGCAAGGTGGGCAATCACTATTAGCCCAAGGTCGCCGAATCAGGTAGCTCAATCAGGTGGCTGAATTAGGTGAGAGCCAAACAATCGCCTAGCCCGCTTGGTTAATTTCAAGCGGTAATTTCAAGCGGGCTGGGCATTCGCAAATTCTGCCACCGCTTCGCCCTTCCTGTGGGATAATGGGGATCACAATTATTTTAGATTTACCAGTGAGCACTGTCCGCACCGTTTCCGACACCAAAAGAGCTTTCTACAGCCTGCATACCCGCCCCATCAACTCGATCTATCGGCGCGTGGTTGAAGAACTTATGGTGGAGATGCATCTGCTCTCCGTCAATGCGGACTTTAGCTATAACCCAATTTACGGGCTGGGCGTTTTCACCACCTTTGATCGCTTCATGCAGGGCTATCGCCCCGAAGCCGACCGCGACTCCATTTTCAACGCCCTCTGTCAGTCGCTGCTCGACGACCCGCAAAGGTATCGGCAGGACGCTGAGCAGATGCGCGCCCTGACTGCCTCCACCAATGCCGCAGAATTTTTGGCGCAGGTCAAGCAGCTGCCAGACAGCGCGGGCGGCCTAATCGAAATTCTCCAGCCGATTGCCGCCAACCCCAGCTTCAAATATAGCCGTCTGTTTGCGATTGGCCTCTATAGCCTGGTTGAAATGATGAACCCTGAGCTGGTGCAAGACGAAGCCCAGCGCAACGAGGCGGTTCAAACCCTGGCGGGCGGTCTCAAGCTCTCAGAGGAGAAAATGCAGAAAGATCTGGAGCTATACCGAGGCAATTTGGAAAAGCTATCTCAGGCGCGGCAGGTGCTGGAAGATATTCTCAAGGCTGATCGCAAGAAGAAAGAAGAGCGAGCCAAAGCCAAAGATCTGGCCGCTGCTCCGCCCCAGGATTCGGCCTCAGCTTAGAGGCTGCTCCGGCGCAGGTTCAGATTTCTCCAGCTCAGAGATGGTTGGAGCCGTCGCGGGCTGACTAGACTGTGCCGCCAAATTCGCAGAAATAATCTGGGCGTTAGTCATAATTAACGCCTCGGCAATTGACTTGAGCTTGCTATGTAGCTCAGAATCTTTTGGCGTGGGTACAAACTGCTGAATGGGCGGCCTGAGGGCTCGGCTCAGATTCTGAGGCAGGCTAATCTTCTCAGGTA
>CASBQH010000415.1 GCA_949127695.1 Synechococcales cyanobacterium PMM_0073 | reverse complement strand
GCCCCTGCCCGACGCGCTAATGGGCGAACGCTGGTCGTTTGTCAGCCTGGAGGCCGCCGCCTTTGCCGAAATGGCCGACTGGGAAATCAGCTTCAGCGAAGCCTTCCCGCTTTCCATGTTTGGCCTCCAGCCCCAGACGCCAGTGCCGGGATTGATCATCTATTCGGCCCGCGCCTTGCCCCTAGCCGCCTGGATGTCTGGCCTAGAGCTAGCCTTTCTGCGCTTTAACCCGCAGCCGCCGCAGCTGGTGCTCGAAACTGGCGCAAACGACGCCTGGATTTTGGCCAGCCTGCCCAGCCCCAATCTGCAAGCCGAAGCCCAAGCCTTTGAAGCCTCCAAGCAGCAGTCTGGCCAGATTCACTTTGTGGCAGTGCAGACCGATCCAGAATCAGAGGCGTTTGCTGGCTTTTGGCTGATGCAGCAGCTAGATCTAGCCTAATGTCCCCCAATCCGGGAAGATAGGGGTTAGCTTTGCAGCGCTCTCTTTGGCGTCAGACTTGCTCCGCGCTGTGATTCTGCCGACTCAAACATCAATCCATCCGCTCTCCCCGCCGCTGACAGCCTCGATCTCCCCCAACTATCCATCCGCTGCCACAGCCCTTCATCTCGTAGTTCTATGCCCGCAGTTTTATGATCGAACCGCAGCAAGGCCAGATAGCAGAGCAGTTGCTGGAGCTCGCGTTGCGCTCTGGGGCAGAAGCCGCCGAGGTGTTTGAATCTTACTCGCTCTCGCGTCCGGTGTTTTTTGAGGCCAATCGACTCAAGCAGCTCGAAAGCTCGCAGTCTGAAGGCATCGCCCTGCGGCTCTGGCGCGGTGGCTGTCCGGGGCTGTCGGTCGCCTATGGCCCAGTCGAGCCGCAGCGCTTGGTCGATCGGGCGCTGGCGCTGAGTCAGCTCAACCCGCCTGAAACAATTGAACTCAACCCGGCCACCCAAGTACAGTATCCCGATCTGGGCAGCGCTGTGGCCGTCGAAATGCTGGTAGACTGGGGTCGCCAAACGATTGACTTGATTCGCGCCGCCTATCCCGATCTGCTCTGCACGCTGGAATGGGAATGCGACGCTGAAACCACGCGCCTGGTCAACTCGAACGGGCTAGACTGCGGCTATACCGACATCACGCTCAGCTGCTTTGCCTCGGCGGAATGGGTGCGGGGCGATGATTTTCTCAGCGTCTCGGATGGCCAAACCGAGCGGCATCAGCTCAACCCAGTGGCGCTGGCTGAGCAGATTATTCAGCGGCTGAGCTGGGCTGAAACCAGCGCTGTCGCCCCCAGTCGCCGAATGCCGGTGCTGTTTACGGCCAAAGTGGCAGATATGCTCTGGGGTACAGTCCAGGCGGCGATCAGCGGCAAGCAGGTGGTCGAACGCTCGTCGCCCTGGAGTGAGCGAATTGGCGAGCAGGTGACTTCTGCGGCAATTACCCTGTCTCAGCAGCCCGATGCGGGGCCGTTTAGCTGCCCGTTTGATGACGAAGGCACGGCTACTCGCGCCATTACCTTCATTCAGTCGGGCGTGCTGCAACTGTTTTACACTGACCGCCGCATTGGCCGCATTTTGGGCAGTGGCACAACGGGCAATGGCTTTCGCCCCAGCTTGGGCAGCTATCCTAGTCCGGGGGGCTTCAACTTTGTGATCGAAGCGGGCAGCCAGAGCCTGAGTGAGCTGATTGCCACCATGGGCTCAGGGCTAGTGGTAGATCAAATGCTGGGCGGCGGCGCGGGCATTTCCGGTGAGTTTTCGGTGAACGTGGAGCTGGGCTATTGGGTTGAGCAAGGCCAGATTGTGGGACGGGTCAAAGATACAATGGTATCTGGCAATGTGTATAATGCTCTGAAGCATTTAGTATTGGGAGGGGATGCCGAATGGAACGGTGCTTGCTATACGCCGTCGGTCATTGTAGAAGGGCTGTCGGTGACTGGGAAAAGCTAGATATAAAAAGCTAGATATAAAAAGCCAAACATAAGTCAGCAGCTTCGATAGCATTCGGGACGAGAATTGATTTTAGATACGCGGTGTCAACCTGCTGAGACGCTGATACTGAAAAGATTAGGAGTAAGAATATGAAGATTAAAGCAGCCGTTGCATTTGAGGCGGGTCAGCCTCTGAAGATTGAAACCGTTCAGCTTCAGCCACCTCAAGCGGGCGAAGTGCTAGTCGAGATTAAGGCCACTGGTGTTTGTCATACCGACGCCTATACGCTCTCTGGTAAAGATCCAGAGGGATTGTTTCCCTCCATTTTGGGACATGAGGGTGCAGGTGTTGTGGTCGAGATTGGAGCAGGCGTCACCTCGCTCAAACCGGGCGATCATGTGATTCCGCTCTACACACCCGAATGCCGCAGCTGCGCCTATTGCCTCAGCCAAAAAACCAACCTCTGTCAGGCAATTCGCAGCACCCAAGGCCGAGGCGTCATGCCAGACGGCACCAGCCGCTTCTCAATTGACGGCCAGCCGATTTTTCACTACATGGGCACTTCTACTTTTGCCAACTACACCGTTCTGCCCGAAATTGCCCTAGCCAAAATCCGCTCAGATGCACCGTTTGATAAGGTCTGCTACATCGGCTGCGGCGTCACAACGGGCGTAGGTGCAGTGATCAACACCGCCAAAGTTGAGCCGGGGGCGAACGTTGTGGTATTTGGCTTGGGCGGAATTGGCCTCAACGTAATCCAGGCCGCCAAAATGGTGGGAGCGAATATGATTGTGGGCGTTGATATTAATGCCAGCAAGCAAGCCTTGGCTACAAAGCTGGGAATGACGCATTTTGTCAATCCGCAGCAGCTTGAGGGCGACTTAGTTGGGCATTTAGTAGAACTCACCCAAGGCGGAGCCGACTATAGCTTTGAGTGCATTGGCAATGTGAACACAATGCGGCAGGCGCTGGAATGCTGCCACAAGGGCTGGGGCGTCAGCGTGATTGTGGGAGTGGCAGCGGCAGGGCAGGAAATTAGCACGCGACCGTTTCAGCTTGTTACGGGGCGCGTCTGGAAGGGCACGGCCTTTGGCGGCGCGCGCGGACGCACAGATGTACCTAAAATAGTCGATTGGTATATGGAAGGCAAGCTGAATATTGATGACTTAATCACCCAGATCATGCCAATTGAGCAGGTGAACGAGGCGCTAGATTTAATGCATAAAGGCGAGGCGATCCGTACCGTCCTGACATTTTGAGGACGTTTTGAGCTGGAACCTTGAGCTAGAAACTATGCAATCTACAATCGAGCGAATCAGTCAAACCCGGTGCTTTGACGGCCAGCTAGAATTTTACAAACATGCCTCTGCCAGCTGTCGCAGCGAGATGCGGTTTGCAGTCTATCTGCCGCCGCAGGCCGAGTCTGAGCCAGTGCCAGTACTCTACTATCTGTCAGGGCTGACCTGCACCGAGGAAAACTTTATGGCCAAAGCCGGGGCACAGCGGCTGGCCGCCCAACATGGCTTAATGCTGGTGGCTCCCGATACCAGCCCCCGCAATCAGGCGACGCCCGGAGAAGACGAGAGCTGGGATTTAGGCAGCGGCGCTGGCTTCTATGTCGATGCCACCCAGTCGCCTTGGGCAAATCACTACCGCATGTACAGCTATGTCAGCCGCGAGCTGCCAGATTTGATCAGCCAGCATTTTGCGATTCGACCAGAGCGCCAAGGGATTTTTGGCCATTCGATGGGCGGACATGGGGCGCTGATCTGTGCGCTGAAACAGCCGGAGCAATATCGTTCGGTGTCGGCCTTTGCGCCGATTGTTGCGCCGATGCGCTGCCCTTGGGGACAGAAGGCATTCGGGCAGTATTTGGGGGCAAATCCGCAGGACTGGCGCGCCTATGACGCCAGCGAGCTAGTGCTGACAAAGCAGCTCAGCTCCCCAATTTTGATTGACCAAGGCAGCGCTGACCCGTTTTTAGCGCAGCAGCTCCAGCCAGAGCTGTTCCAGCAAGCCTGCGCCCAAGCCGGACAGCCGCTAGAACTGCGGATGCAGGCGGGCTATGACCACAGCTACTACTTCATTGCCAGCTTCATGGCCGATCACATGCAGCATCATGCAGAGCAGCTCTGGTCAACTTAGCGGCTTGGCTCAGCTTGGCTCAGACTAGCTCAGACCAGCTCAGCTCGAGAGGAGAGCTAGCTCAGGAACGGCATCTGCTTGCTGCTGTAAGTCGGCAATCTGAGCAGTGAGCTGAGCAGGAATAGGCAGATCCACAGTTTCCAGCATCTGCTGAATCCGATAGCGCCAGTCGTGGCGTCGCAGGCATTGCTGGCGATTGCGCCGATCGTTCTCCGCTAAGCTGGCTGGATCATCCAGCAGTGCCTCAATAAACGGGACAACCTCAGCCGGATCTGTAGGCAGGTCAATGGCGCTATTCGGCCAGTCCATCAGCTCAGCCACCCCTGCGCCAAACGGCTTGCGACCCACCACCGTACAGCCCGCTGCCCAGGCTTCTAGCCAGCGATAGAGCAGCGGCGAACTGCCCCAAAACCGGCGCAAGCTGCTGCCCTCAAAGCAAAGGCTAATTTTAGACTGACTCAAGAGCTTGCACATCAGCATGTCATGCTCTTGCGAATTAAAGACATCGCCTTTGCTAAAGGTGGAATGTAGATAAAGCCGCGAACTGCTGGGCTGATTGAACTGTTGCTGGAGCTGCTGATGCACAGCCGCATCAGTTCGGCCATAGCTGATCACATCAATCCAGCGCGCCGCAGACTGAATATTAAAGCTGGCTGTATTGACGGCAATTGGCAGAGAGGCAGCCGGGATACCGGCTTTCTGAAGCGCCTCAGCCAATTCCTGACCCAACACAAATATCTGGTCAAATTTTGAGAACAGAGACGGCGGTAGCCAGTCAGGATCAAAGCCGTCTAGCAAATAGCCAATTCTCAGGTCAAACTGGCTGAGGATTGGCTCTAGAGCTTGCACAGAGTAGAGAAAATCAGAGGTCATTCCCAGCAGCAGCAGCACATTTGGAGCGGAATTTTGAGGCAGCGTCGGCAGCTCTGAAATACTGTAGCGCGGCTTCAGACGATGGGCGCAGCGTCCTAAAAATTCAACTCGCTCAGTCCGCAATCCCAGCATCTCACCAATTGTCATGGATTGCTGCGCCAGCCGATTCCCAATTGGATAGATAAAAGTCGGCTGAAAAACATGCGCCAGCACAGCTTCAAGACTGCGACTAACTGACCAGCCCACATGAGCATATTCAACCTTAACTTCTGATAAGACAAATAGATTCATGTCTAGGTAAATGCCACATGAAGAAAATCAAACAACCTAGCCACCCCTTGCCTCATGCTCAAACATTCAACGCCAGATGTCCAATATCTTTTCGATAATACATGCCCTCGAACTGAATCTTGCCAAGCGCGCCATAGGCTTTGCTCAGCGCCGCAGCCAGATCCTCGCCTGTGGCCGTCACGCCCAGCACTCGCCCCCCGTCACTGACAATCTGCTGCTGCTTCAGCTTCGTGCCCGCATGAAACAGATAGGCTTCAGCGGCAGCAGCCTCTAGGCCGCTAATCACCGCACCTTTGGGATAGTCATCTGGATAGCCTGGAGCCGCAGCCACCACGCAGACTGCGGCTCCAGCCTGCCATTCCAGCGGCGGAAACTCTGCCAGCTTTTGCCGAGCGCAGGCCAGCAGCAGCG
>CASBQH010000414.1 GCA_949127695.1 Synechococcales cyanobacterium PMM_0073 | reverse complement strand
TGAGCCGTCATAGCTCCACTCAATGTCCTGCGGAATGCCATGCAGGCGCGTTTCGAGCTGACGCGCCAAGCCCGCCACCTGCTGAATTAAGCTGGGCGGCAGGCTGCCAGTCCCTTCAGTCGGCCAGTCTGAGACGAGCTGATCTGGCTCAGCTGTTTCTATCGTTTCTATCGTTTCTATCCAGACGCGATACTGCTCTGGTGTCACCTGTCCCGACACCACCTGACTCGCCAGACCGGGCAGGGCTTCAATCACCACGGCATCGCCCTGACGCATCAGCGGATCGCGGCTAAAGGCCACCCCCGAAAACAGCCCCGGAATCTGTGGCTGCACTAAAACCGCCATTCCCGGCGCGGCCTCTGAGCGATCTTGGCGATAGCGCACCGCATTAGCCTGACTGTAGGACGCCTGCACCTGCAAAATTGCCTCGGCCAAGGCGGCGCGACTGGTAATATTCAGCAGAGACAGATATTGTCCGGCAGCTGAAGCCGTCTCAGAATCTTCGCCAATTGCCGAAGATCTGACAATCAGCGGCTGCTCCACAGAAGGATTGAGTGCCTCAATCAGCGGCGCGGCATCGTCACCGGGCGGCAGCACCCAGCCGCTGGGCACCGGATAGCCCCAGCGCTTGAGCTGCGAGAGGGCAGATGCCTTACCGCCCACCTGACTGGCTGGTAGCAGATCATCTAACGAACGCAGGGCGCGGTCGCTGCGAAAAAACTTAAACATTTGACGAGAGCTAGGCTGAACGGCACGGACTGAGAGATCGAGATCATCGGGAATTTTGTGATAGATCCAGGCTATCAGCAGACTCAACATTACGTTTGCGGCAATGAGCTGACCAGACTGGGGATGCCGCAGAGCAGTCAGCAGCGGCAGCAGCACCAGCACGCCCAGTCTGCCAGCCTGCCGCTCGCGCAGCAGCGTGAAGCCAATGCCGCCAATGATGGCAGTCAGCAGCGCTGTAACGGGATCATGCAGCCAGTAGCCCCAAACCACGTTGGTCGTGCCTGCGCCTCTAGCAAACCCGTAGCGCCCCAGCACCAGGCCAATCAGCGCAATAATTTCCCAGGCGGGCTGATTGGGCAAGCCAGCGCGCGCCAGCAAAACAGCCGCAATGCCTTTGGCCGCTTCTGACAGCACTGCCAAAATTCCCAAGCCCTTACCGCCATGATAAAACGCAGCCGAGACGCTGATATTGCCCGTTCCCAGCTGCTTGAGATCTTTGCCGATGAGAATCTGCGCCATCCAGTTAATTAACGGCAGACCGCCCAACAGCGGACAGAGCAAACAAATTAGCAGCGCAGCCCAAAACGGTGTGAAGGTCATGAATTGAGGCGTGAACGGCGCATGAACAATATCACTAATCCTATCTCAACGATTCGCATCCTCCAACAGCAGGATGGGGCTGACCCATCAAAACCAGGGGTTTTCAACACCAGACAGCTCTAGAGCAATCTGCGATTATATGAATGTAGAACGCAGCGGAACGCAGCACCCCATGAAAGTCATTTTCAAACTGATTCAGCATTTTGTTCGGAACAATCTTCGCAATCCTAAATATCGCTGGGCGTTAATTCTGGGATCTTTGCTTTATCTCGTTAGCCCCATCGACTTTGCGCCTGATTTTATGCCAGTGCTAGGTTGGCTAGATGACGGCATGGTGGTAACGCTGCTGGCCAGCGAGCTTTCGCAGTTTTTGGTTGACCGTCGCAACAGCCGCAGCGACAAAACCACGACTGCCACAGTCGATACGGTTGCTGTGAGCTAGCTTGTAAGAGCGAGCCAGGTTACAAGTTTTTGTCCAGAGAAAAGATAGAGGAGAACGAAATGAATAGCCCAACGAAACAACAGATTTCTGCCGACCTCAACAAAGTGAAGACTGCGGGCGGACAGAGATTAGAGCGGATCGGTAGAATCATCCAAGATGCGCTGTCTCAGACTGTGAACGAGTTAAAAGAAGGCGGCAGTGAGATTCAGACAATTGCTAAAGAGTCAACCCTGGTCGAAAATCTGAAAACTAAATCTACAGCACCAGCGGCCCCGGTTGAAGTTAAGATTGACGATGAAACTGTAGAGGTTGAGAGCATAGAGATCGCAGAAGATGTCGCTGATGATGTCACCGATGAACAAATTGCTGAGTCGATTTTGGAAGAGTTGCATGCTGAATCAACTAGCGCCGAACCGACGAATGAAGCAGCTAAGGCAGAGCCAGCTATTGTCCAAAGCCTAGTAAATTCGCTGAATGCCGCGATCAATCAGATTGGCGCTTTTGCCAAAGATGAGAAAACGCAGGCGGCTGTTCAACCCTATTTGGCCAAGCTGCAAGCTGTTGTAGAGCGACTCGATGAGAAGGCTTCAGCCCGGTACGGCGAACGCTACAGCTCGTTCAAGCAGGGGTTTCAGCAAGATATGGGCAAAGCCAAAACTTGGTATGCTGAAACCAGAGCCAACATGGGCGAAGATGGCACGGTTTGGGCGGAGCAGAAGCAGTCTGAGCTAGAAGCCAAGATGAGCAAAGCGGGCGCAACAATTGCCCAGAAAGAAGCCAAAATCAAGCAGATCGTCAAAGAGCTATGGCAGACGGTGAGTAAGGCTTAGAATGCTTCAACGTTTTAATCAGATTAATCAGATCAGCAGCGGGGTTACTTCTCCAAGTAACCCCGCTTTCCTGTGTTTTTATCAAGTCGCCGCTCGATAAAATAAACTCAGACGTGACAGCTAGCTAGAAATTTGCTTAGCCTGCTCTTCGTGCTTAACAATCGCCCAGAGCGCGTGGATGCTTCCAGGCAGCCAGCCTAGCAGAGTCAGCAAAATATTAATGATTAGCGTTGTGCCAAATCCGAACGTGAGAAAGACACCAACCGGGGGCAGCACAACCCCTAGGATAATCCGAGCAACTTTCATATCTTTCATTTAACGACCTGCCTTAAAAATGGGGTTGACGTAAGGATTTCTTACTAAGCACTTTAATCAAAATGCAGTGATCAGCAAACCTATCTCAGGGAAGATTACGATCTGAGATTTTGCAGAGATCCTGGTAATAGATAATTTTCAAAAACCAATACTCTCGTAGCTGGAGATAAACGATGCTTGGATATTTTCTGACTATACTGATAACGGCGCTCAGCCTGCTAATTGTAGATCTGGCTGTGCCTGGTGTTAACATCACTTCTTTTCCATCAGCCTTAATCGCAGGCGTGGCAATTGGGCTAGTCAATGCGCTGATTAAGCCAGTTCTATCGCTGCTGTCGCTGCCCGTCACTTTCTTAACGCTCGGACTATTTTCGTTTGTTGTGAACGGGATTTGCTTCTGGCTCGCTTCGGTCTTAGCGCCTGGATTTGCGGCTAACGGCATCATTGCGATTATTCTAGGGCCGGTCGTTCTCTCGCTGGTCAGCACATTGCTCAACAAATACTTCGCCGAGAAAGGATTTGGGATGCTGGGTAGCTCTGAAAAAGCGCCGAATTGAGCAAGAGTGCTGGTAAAGTCGGCAGATTGCGCTCTGAAAATATATAGATGACAAAGCGGCAGGATTGATCAATCAATCCTGCCGCTTTGCTTGTTTTCGATTCGCTCTGAAAAAAGTGGAGCTGACGGGAGTCGAACCCGTGTCCGCCCTAGTTATTAGTACTTAGCTCATTCACAGGTTTAGCTTCTCTAACCCTCGAAGCGGGAACCGCCCATTATCCCGGACGGTGGGATTCTCCAATTAAAGCTTAGCTAGCGACCAACCAGAGAAGATCAGCTAGAGCATCCGTTGGGGGTTTGTCTATGATCCTTAACGGAGTCGAACCATAGACGCTCGAACCTTTGAGGGGTTTTAGGCGGTTACAGCCTTACGAGCAAAGGGTACGATGTTGTTCGCATGTACTCATTTTGAGCCTTTGATTTCCGAGAGGAGACTCACTCTCGACCTGAATCACAAAGCAGCGTTCGCTAAAACGTCGAAACCGTTACAGCCCCAAGCTACTGCTGGTTAGTATAGCAAATCTATAAGCTATGCGGCCAGATCATTAGTATCAGGCTTTGGCTTTATACTTGAATCCGTTTCGCTGATTTTTTGCTGCATGGCTGTTTCAAACCCAACAAGCTCCAAACCAATCCAAAGCCTCTACACAGACGGAGCTTGCTCTGGCAATCCTGGCCCCGGCGGCTGGGGCACCGTGATTTACTTCACTGACGGCTCGGCACAAGAGCTGGGCGGCAGCGCGGCGCAAACCACCAACAACCGGATGGAAATGCAGGCCGCCATTGAGGCATTACAATACCTCGCAAGCTCTGGACGCACTGAGCCAGTCGCCCTCTACACCGACAGTGAATATGTCAAAAACGGCATTACCAAATGGCTGACCGGCTGGAAAAAAAAGGGCTGGAAGACATCAGCGGGTAAGCCTGTGCTGAACCAGGATCTGTGGCGAGAGCTGGATAGCTTGCAGCTGCAAGTCGTCCAGCAGGCTCCGCTAGAATGGCGCTACGTTAAGGGGCATTCCGGCGATCGCGGCAACGACCGCTGTGACGAAATTGCCCGCGCCTTCTCATTAGGGCATATCCCAAAACTGCGTCAGGTTAATATTGCGCCACCTGATACTCAGCCCAAAGATCAGCCTAAAGATCAGCCTAAAGAAGATGCGCCCCCAGCCCGACTTGAAGCTGAGCCAGAAACGTTACAATCCATTTACAAACCTGGGGATGCAGCTGACGTGGATGATCGCTCGAATATCGTCGATGTAATGGTGCCTGATGGCGTTGAGCTACCGCGTGAGGCCAAGGTGGCGCAGCTGCGGAATGTGCTGGACAGCCTGCATATGGCGGACGAGCTGGCGCGTCAGGGCTATTTAATCACCAGCTCCGAGCTGGCAGACTTGATGGATGTGAATGCCAGCGCCGTCACCAGTCGAGGCGATCACTGGGTCTGGCGTAACTGGGTGATCTCACGAGTGCGGCGCGAGGGTAATCAGATCCTGTGGCAGCTAGAGCGGGTTGACTAGAGCGGGTTCGCTAAGGCAGCGCTGGTGCTGGCGTCACGGTGGGCGATATCTGTGCTGGCGCTCCTGCTGGCGGCAGGTTTGCAGGCAGAGCCTCGGCCACCTGGCAGGCATCTGGGGCAGGCGGCTGGATTTCAACTGAGAGCTGAGCATGGCCTGCTGTAGCCAGGAGCTGAGTCACCGCTAGCTTTGCTCGTTCGTTAGCCGTTTGTAAGATCCCTTCTGTGCAGGCAGCTTCCACCACCTTTGAGAGCGTCTCGCGCTGAGCCAGCTCCTGTAGCTCAGGCGCGACATCGGGGCCCAGCCCCATAAAGCCTCGGTCGTAGTCATAGACCTGAGAGCGATTCACGTCAATTTTGCTATCCAAAATCTGCGGTGGCGGCAATCGCACTGTGATTGAGTCGCCCATGAGCTGCACGTCAGCGGGCTGCATTGCCGCCAAATCTACTCCGGCTCGCACTTCGCCATGGGCAATATAGAGCAGCGTGGTTTTGCCAATTACATAGTTGCCCAGCGTCCGCTCTCGGCTGGCGGGCACCACCGACTCCATGCTGTAAACTGCCGTGGTCAGCTCGCTCGCGCCCCGCACCTGCTGCACCACCAGCGACCGCAGATCGACTTGAGCAGGCGGTTCGCTCACCGTCAGCCCCGCCCGCAGCCGATTCAAAACATCGCCGCTGCTGCGCCAGATGCCCAGTAGAATCAGCAGTCCCAAGCTGAGCAGTCCGCCCGTTGTGAGCAGCGCCAGGATTTTGAGCGGGCTAAAGCCGCTAGGCTGAGTGCCGATTGGCTGTCGTTTCAGGTTCTGCGGCTGCGCCCAGTCTGGGCTACGGCGCTGACGTTCGGTTTCGGTTTGCTTCGTTGCCATGTTGATACAAGATTTATAGATGCCGCAGCAGAGGCTCAGGGAAATCAAATATTTTCTGAGCTGTTTTTAGCTTGCCCCAATTGCTCAAGCAGGATAGATCCCTGTAAGATGGCCATTAGATGAAATCCACTTCGCTGAATCTATCGTCTTATGCTGCTCAAGTCCACCACTCGGCACATTCGTATTTACAGTGGCGAAATTCAAAATGGCGAACTCGTCCCCAGCCCCAATCAGCTCACCCTAGATGTCGATCCTGACAACGAGCTGCTCTGGAACGATGCCGCGCTTCAGCAAATCTACCGCAAATTTGACGGGCTGGTGACTGACTATGACGGGGCTGACCTCACGGACTACAACCTGCGGCGGATTGGCTCAGATCTAGAGCATTTCGTGCGTTCGCTGCTGCAATCTGGGCAGGTTTCTTACAACTTAAATAGCCGTGTTCGTAATTACAGCCTGGGGCTACCTCGGCTTGCAGATGACGGCAGCTCCAGCGATCATCTCAGCATTCGCCAGCAGGCTTGAGCCTCGGCTCGCCACGCAAGAAGTTATATTGCGTAAATTCAGGATAATTTCGCCTAGTTGGAAGATTGGCGACTAAGATATCTGGATAAGACTGATGCTTAAACAGGCCATTTAAGCATCGCATTCCAGTTATCTCTCTATCCTGGCTTCATGCGTGACGCAGCAGCAATGCTTTACTGCCCCAATCCAACCTGCCAAGCAGTCAATTCAGAAACCGATCCGTTTTGTCAGAAATGCTCGACGTTTCTGCCCCGACATTACCTCTGGGGGCTGGGCGAAGCCGCCTATCCGTCCGGCACCCTGCTAGCCGACCGCTACCTCTGCCAGCAGTCTCGAATCTTTTTAGATACTAAGCCCGGTCTGCTCTCCAGCACCTATCAAGAGCTGCCTGAGCGGTTCTCGCCCTACCTGCTGCTGGTCTCCTACCCGCTGCATCTGCCCCAAGTCTATGACTGGCTGCCGGCCAGCATCGCCGGGAGTGAGATGGTTCTGCTGGATCACGCGCCGCTCTATCGGCCTGGGGCTGGCGCGGCGCTACAGCCGCTAGATATTCAAAGCTTAGACGGACAGGAGCCGCTGGCTGAGGTAGAACTACTGCCTTCGATTGCCTCTGCCTGGACGGAGGCGACCGCGCTGCGCCAGCTCAACTGGCTCTGGCAAATTGCTCAGCTTTGGCAGCCGCTGAGCCAAGAGAAGGTGGAATCAAGCCTGCTCGATGCCGAGAATCTGCGGGTCGATGGCAGCTTTGTGCGGCTGCTGGAGCTGAGCCATTTGCCTCGACTCACGCTGAGCGATTTGGGGCAGTTTTGGTCACTCTGGGTGCCCTCAGCTCAGCCAGAAATTGCTGAGTTTTTGGCTGAACTCTGCCAAGGCTTAATCCAAGGGCAGATTCACAATGCGGAGCTGCTGCTGGGCTACCTTGACGCAGCGCTGCAACAGATCGATACCCAGTCTCGTCAACTCACCATCGCCACGCTCAGCGACCGAGGGCCAACCCGCCAGCGCAACGAAGATGCCTGCTACCCGCAGAGCAGCAGCCCAACGGCCACAGTTGATCTGGCCAGTGATTCATCCAGTGATTCATCCCACAGCTCAGCCCTAGTCATCGTCTGCGACGGCATTGGCGGGCATCAGGGCGGCGATGTGGCTTCTCAGTTGGCGATCAGCTCGCTAGAGCGCCAGGTGAAAGGGTTCGATCTCGCCCAGCTTGATCCAGTGAGCCTGACGATTGCCCTGGAAAAAGCCGTCTGCGCCGCCAATGACGCGATTAGTCAGCAGAACGACAGCGAGCATCGGTTTGAGCGGCAGCGGATGGGCACGACGGTGGTGATGGCGCTGGCTCGCAGGCATGAGCTCTATGTGACGCATGTGGGCGATAGCCGGGTCTATTTACTGACGCGCCGGGGCTGCCACCAGATCACGCTAGATGATGACGTGGCCTCGCGTGAAGTGCGCTTAGGCTATAGCTTCTATCGGCAGGCGCTGCACCAGCCCAGCTCTGGCTCATTGGTGCAGGCATTGGGCATGAGCGCTTCTGCCATGCTCTATCCCACCGTACAGCGCTTGATGCTCGACGAAGACTGTATTCTGCTGCTTTGCTCAGATGGCCTCAGCGACAATGAGCGGGTGGAAGAAGCCTGGGAAACGGAGGTGCTGCCGCTGCTGGAGCGAGGCGGCAGCCTTGACTTGGCGGCGCTGGCTCAGCGGCTGGTTGAGCTGGGCAACCAGCGGAACGGCTACGATAACGTTACGGTTGGGATCATTTACTATCGCGTTGCCGCGACAGCGCCTCTGGCCAAGCTCTCTCGCCTGTCCGTGATGCCCCTACTGCCTGCGATGCCCGTACTGCCTGCGATGCCCGCGCCCAGTCAGCCCGTCAGCGAGACTCAGCCCACAGCGCTGGTCGCTCCGGCTGAGCCTCTGCCAGAAGCGATACCCAGATCATCAGAAACTACCACTTCAGCAGGCCGTAGCTTTCTGCCCTGGATTGGGCTAGCTGTGTTGCTCTGCGGTCTGGCTGGGCTAGGCATTGCCCTGCTGCCAGCTTTGCGAGATCGCCCAGTCTCTACAGCTCCGGCTCCGATCCCAGCTTCCGTCCCATCCCCTGCCGCAGCGCCGCCTGTCGCCATTGGCTCGGCAGAGCTGCTGACGGCTGGCCGGTTTATTCAGCTACAACCTAGCAATCAGGCTGCAATCAGGCTAATTTCGCGTCCTGATATTGCGCCGCCTGCTGCGTCATCTAGTGAACCGCCTGCTGGGGCTAGCTCCCCTCCCGCAGATTTAGGCAAGATTGTGGCAGGTTCGGTGCTGGAGGTGCTGACTCAGCAGAATTTGAGTCAGCAGGAGAGCTGGGTTGAGCTGCGCGTTTGCTCAGTGCCGGGGGAGGCATTGCCAGGGAATGCACCGGCTCTGCCATCGGCCTCGCCAACGCTGCAATCTGGCCAGACGGGCTGGATTCGCGCCGCCGAAATTTTGCCCCAGGCGCTTGCCGCTCAGCCATCGCCCGCTCAGCAGCAAGCCTGTCTGTAGGTTGCCTATAAGTTCCCTGTAGGTTAACGGCAGCTGAGCACAACCAGCTCAACCCATCTCCGCTGAGGAAATTTTGATTCGGGCTTGCTCTGACAGTGGAGCAGTATAGACTGATAAGAGCGTTGCTCTAGAGTCAGCCGAGCAACCCGTCGAGCCGCCCCAAGATCTGTCCCTTGTTCTGCACCTCAGCCCGTTTGATTTCTCGCCAATGCCTGATCTTGTTTGCCTAAATTTGGCAGTTGCCCGCGTTCCGAATTCTGAGTCGCAGTATACCATTTGGGCTGTGAAGGCTCCCTATCCGGGCGGGCATGTGCTGCACCATCGCGATTGGCCAGATTCGCTCACCCAAAACTGGCAGGCTTGGCAAGAGTTCTTTCCGCTGCGGGGGCTGCCCCCGGTGCCGAGGATTTCTAATGCCTATAGCCCACCGCCCTTGCCAGCCTTCAGCCTGGATACGAGCGCTCCGCCAGCTGGACAGCCAACCAGCTACACAACTCGGATCATGCAGGAGCTGGGGATCAGCCTCTCGCAGTGGCTATTTGACGGCCCGATCCAGTCCAGCTTTAGCCAGAGTCGAGGGATTGCGATGGGGCAAGGGCGGACTTTGCGGCTGCGCCTAGAGATCCGCGACCCCGATTTGATTGCCCTGCCCTGGGAGATTATGCAGGCTCAGCCAGCCGAGAAGGCGATTTCGCTGAATAGCCAGCAAATTCTGTTTAGCCGCACCAGTATTGAAGTCGATCCGCTTCAGCCCCAGCGCCCAGAGCAGTCACTCCGGATTTTGCTGGTGCTGGGGCATAATCCAGAGGTCAGCCTGACCGCTCATCCCGCAGATAGCCTCAAGCTGGAGCAAGAAGCCAATTCCCTGGCCGATTTGCTGGGCAGCGCCGCCGAGACGCCACCTGACGGCAATTACGTCACGCCCGTTGCCTGTCAGGTGAAAACGCTGATTGAGCCCACCCCTGCCGAGCTGATTGCTCAGCTTGAGACAGGGGATTATAACGTGCTGTTTTACTCTGGGCATGGCGCTCCGGCTCCCGATGGCGGGCTGCTGTTTCTGACGGCCAATGACGCCATGAACGGCACGGAGCTGGCCCAGGCGTTGGTGCGGCATCAGGTGAAGCTGGCCGTCTTTAACGCCTGCTGGGGGGCGCAGCCGCAGCAGCGAGACGGGCGATCCGTACCGCGCAGCAGCTTAGCTGAAGTGCTGATCCATCATGGCGTGCCTGCTGTTTTGGGAATGCGTGACTCCATCACTGACGAAGAGGCCATTAGCTTTATTCAGGTGTTTGCCCAGCAGCTCGCTCGCCGCTCGCCGATTGATGAGGCGGTAGCGATTGCTCGCCAAAATCTGCTGATTCTCTATCGCTTCAACAAGCCCGCCTGGACGCTGCCGGTGCTTTATATGCACCCAGATTTCAACGGCGAGTTGATCAAGCCCTACACCGAGGGCGTCACCGAAATTCCTGACCAGTTGGTGAGCTGGTACAGTCGCCGCACCACGCAAGCCTATTTGCACTCTCTCTCGCCTTCTCCCCGCACTTGGACGCTGCAAGGCGGCATTCTACGGGTGGGGCGGGGCGAAAGCAACGATGTAGTCCTGCAACAGCCCTACGTCTCGCGTGAACATGCCGAAATTGTCTACCGTGACCGCGAGTCTACTGCGATTGGCGATCCGTCGCCCACCTACCTGCTGCGTGATAAATCTCGCTGCGGCACCTGGATACTGAAACCGGGCAGTCCTACCCAGTGGACGCGAGTGCATCATCGGGAAGTCGCGCTTACTTCTAACACTCAGCTAAAATTTGGCGATCCGAGCAGCGAGACGCTGGAGTTTGTGATTGATACAGCGCCAATTTAGCCCCGATTTGAGGCTTGATCTCTCAGCTGCCTCACCTGATTGGGCTAGTCCAATAGAGCCAGTTTCAAAATTGGTTTTCGACTCATGCGGAACAGATGAATATTTAACTGTAGTGACTCTTTGGCAACCCGTTCACAGACTCTTTACCCGGTTTAGTTAACCCAACAGCCTGTGGCTTAGCGTTTTAGGAATAAACCATCATGTCTCATAATCCCAGCCGCCCTTCCATGTTTCCCTTTCAAGCCCAAGCCGAACTTGAGCTATTGCAGCTGATGCTGGACTCCAGCCAGAACAGCGACAGTCCTGATTCTCTCGGTGACTATCCCTGGAATCCGGCCTCGCCAGCAGCAGAAGCTTATTTTGATGCTTTGGAGCAGGAAGTGATGCGGGCGGGCTGGTCAACCGCAGAGCTGGCTGAACAGGGGCAGATTCTGGCCAACAGCCTCAGCCAGCTCTGGGCGGAGCCTGTGGCAGCAGCTGAGAGCCTCAGCTCCTACAGCGCCGTCTTGCGTCAGTTTGCGGCTCAGGTGCCCCAGCAGATTTTAGAGAGTATTTCCCAGAAAGCCCAGCAGGTCGTCGCCACCAACCTCAGCTTGGCTGATCAAATTGTTCAATGCGTTCAAACCTGCTTCCCCAACTGGGCTGAAGAAGATTTACAGGTGTTGGCGCGTCCGTTTGCCTACGCCATGCGCGGAGCTGAAACCGACAGGATTGAGTCAGCATTGCGCTCGGTGCGCTGCGCCGCCTGGACAGAGCTATCGGGCATTGAGCAAGCCCGCCTTAGTTTGGCGATTGCCCGCTACACAATTGCTCAAATGCCCGCAGTCCCCAGCCAGCCCGAAGCGCCCGAAGCTTAAAGCTTTAGCGCAGCCGCGTAAACTGAGTGGCGAAATTTTCAGAGCGCGTGGGCGACAGCAGTCTAGCCTTAAGGATCGCCGCCGTCAGAAACGCATAAGAGACAATGCCAACAATGGCCAATACCAGCAAATTCACCAGCCCCATTGTGTTCCAAAGCGCATGCAGCGAGGCTGCCGTCAGATAGCCGACCGTCAAAATCTGCCAGCGTTTGGCCGGTTTGAGGATGCTCAAGCCAATAAAATATCCGAGATAGCCACTGTAGGCCATATGGCCAGAGATTGAGCCGAGAATGCGCGGGATCAGGAGCTGTAGCCCCAAAAGCTCTCGATAGTCTACTCCCGCTTGCAGCGTCACATCGTTCATAATGCCGGGGACATATTGCCCCAGCGTTTCCAAGAGCGTGAAGCCCACCGCTGAAGCCGTGCCCAGCAGAATTCCATCCAGTGGCTCCCAGACGCCGATCTGCTCGCGATAGGGCGAGCGTAGTCTGGTGCCTAGCCAGTAGGCCAGCAGAACTGGAATAGCTTTGAGCAGCTCTTCCATCAGGCCAGCCCCAAAAAACATCTGCACCAGCGTCGGCAGAAATCCCGCCGAACTATCTGCCGGAATATCTCCGGGCAAAAGGCCGCGAAACAGCCAGAGAAACAGCGTTAGCACTGGACTCAGCAGCAGCAGGACGGTCGTGAGGCCAGCGGCTACCAGCAGCCACCAAGGTTTTTGCTTGCCGCAGAGCTGATAGACCAGATAGTAGGCAATGCCAGCCATATAGGCGGAGAGCAGCATGTTGAAAAATTCTGGCTGCCCTACCGAGATAAACATCAGCACCACAAACGAAACGGTGACAATGCCCGGAATCAGATAGGCTTTGCGACTCAGATCGCGGCCTGTGGACAGAATTGGGAAGAGCTGACTGATCGTGACGCTATCTGCGGCCTGCTCAGCATCTGGGTCTGCCCGAAATTTCGCCTGCGGACTGCTGGTGCGCCCTAACGGCTCTGTCGGCGGCTGAGCGGCAGCGGGTGCTTTTGGCTCCATGCCCCGAATCTCAAACTGGAACTGCGGCCCAGTCTGAGAGAGCGAAATCAGATCGCCGGGCTGCAAATGCCGACAGCCTTGCAGCCGCTGACCGTTGACAAACGTGCCGTTGGCGCTGTCGAGATCACAAATCTGCCAGCCAGAGGGAGCCGTGGAAAGCGGGCTGATCCGCACATGCTGTCGAGACACCGAACCATAGAGCTGAGAGTCCAGCACAATCTGACATCTGGGATCACGGCCAATTACCACCGCAACAGGCGCAACCAAGGGATAGGAAGCCAGCGAAGATTCTTTGTAGTGGGAGGCAATCCGCCGCAGCGAGGCAGAGCCAGAAGCCGCACCAATCACATTCGGTGCTGTCGCGAGCACGACAGGCTAGGCGGACTGTGGGATTTGCGGACTAGCAAAATGATGAGCTGAACGATCGGCTTACTGATTGGCTTACTGATTGGCTTACTGATTGGCTTACTGATTGGCTTACTGAT
>CASBQH010000413.1 GCA_949127695.1 Synechococcales cyanobacterium PMM_0073 | reverse complement strand
GGGCGCTGGACTATCGGCTTAGATGGGCAGCTGTTGCGGCAGGAGATGCCTGTAGCTGCTGCAAAATGGCGGCGGCGGCGCGCGCACAGACGCCCGGTTCGCCCAGCCGCTGCTGCATCTGCTGATAGTGGTTTCGCATCTGTAGCTGGCGCTCAGGCTGGAGCAGTAGCTCTAGGGCAGTGGCGGCAATTGCCTCAGGCTGAGCCTGTCGCTGCAAAAATTCTGGCACAATGCTCTCCATCATCACCAGATTAGGCGGCGAGACAAACGGCGTCGAAAACTTGAGCAGATGCTCAGCGATCCAGGCGGTGAGCGGATTGACCCGATACATCACGACTTGGGGCACGTTGAGCAGCGCGGTTTCTAGGTTGACCGTGCCTGATTTAGCCAGCACCAGATCAGCCGCCGCAATCACCGTCTGCGAGCTGGGCTGCCCCGCCTGATAAATTGGCACTAGCTGAGCCTCTAGCCCTGCCTGCCGCAGCGCCTGCTGAATCGGCTGCCAGTAGCGCTCCAGCGACACAGGTAGCCAAAACTGGAGCTGCGGCAGCTTCGCCTGCATCTGGCGAGCCGCTGCCAGCATTACGGGCAAAATATAGCGCAATTCCTGCTGGCGCGAGGCCGGGATTAGGGCTACGGCCATGGCATCTGGGGCAATGCCGAGCTGCTGGCGCGCCTGGGCACGACTGGGAGCAGCTTGCAGCCGATCAAGCAGCGGATGCCCCACCCAGTTCACCTGCGCTCCATGCTGCTGATAGTAGGCCGCCTCTGCCGGAAAAATCGCCAACAGCTGATCGGTCACTGCCAGAATTTGCTGGGTATTGCGTGGACTGAGCGACCAGACCCACTCTTGGGGAGCAATGTAGTAGACCGTAGGCAGCTTGGGAAACTGCTGTCGCAAAAAGCGACCCAGGCTGAGATTGGGGGCAAAGTAGTCAATCATCACCACCAAGTCAGGCGGCTGCTGGCGCAGAAACTGCTGCACTCGCCGCTGAATTTGATGACTGGCCCAAATATAGGGCAGGGACTCAAACAGGCCAATTGAGCCGATTGCGCTGGTGTCAGCCAGCAGAGTCGCGCCGGCCTGCCGCATCCGCTCGCCCCCCAAGGCCAAAATTTCTAGATCGAGGCCGGTTGCCGCCGCCTGCTGCCGTAAAGCCGCAATCAGCATGGCTCCTTGCAGATCGCCAGAGACTTCGCCCGTGCTGATGAACAAGCGGACTTTACTCATCGTCTCTGGCCTTGCGCTTGCCAGGAATTAGCCCGCGTCGATTTGCACCCAGGCTCAGCGTCAAAAACTGCCGCAGGTGGCCAATGGGTTCATGATCACTCAGCAGATCGAGCTGCTCTAGGGCTTGCTCCAGGGGCAGGCTGGAGCGGTAGAGAATGCGAAAGGCTTTTTTCAGCGCCAGCAGAGTCTGGCCACTCGATTCTTCGGCCAGTCCGGCTCGCTGTAGCCCCACTTTGTTGAGCGCCCGGACTCTGGCCGGATTGCCTTCCACCAGCATATAGGGCGGCACGTCGCGGTTAATCCGGCTCATGCCGCCGACCATGGCCAGCCGCCCAATCTGCACAAACTGATGGATGCCCAAAACGCCGCTAATCGTGGCACGAGACTCTACCCGAATATGCCCCGCCAATGAAGTGCTGTTAGAAATAATCACCCGATCTTCAATCTGGCAGTTGTGGCCGATATGTACATAGGCCATCAGCAGGTTGCGGTTGCCCAGCACGGTGGCTTCTCCTGCCCCGGTAGCGCGGTTAATCGTGACATATTCGCGGATCAAATTGTCATCGCCAATTTTGACCAGACTGGGCGAACCGTCATATTTACGATCTTGTGGCTCTAGTCCAATCGCCGCACCCGGAAAAATCTGGTTGCGGTCGCCAATTTCTGTCCAGCCGTCAATCACGGCATGATGCCCAATCACCGTACCCGGCCCGACCTTAACTCGCTCTCCAATCACCGCATAGGCTCCCACCTGCACCGTTGGATGCAGCTCGGCACGGGGATGAATCACAGCAGTGGGATGGATAAGAGTAGTCAAGGTAAAAAAGGTAGAAGCAAGGAAACAGGACTTGAGAAATGAGCCTAACCAGAACTAAAGCTCAGCATTGCCAACCGGCTAGTCTACGACCGAAAACATCAGCTCACCTTCAGCGGCTAGCTGACCGTCCACTTCGGCGCGCCCCTGCATATAGCCAAAGCGCCGCCGCTTAATTGAGAGCAGCTCTAGCGTCATAACCAGCTGATCGCCAGGGACAACAGGCCGCCGGAAGCGAACTTTGTCAATGCCGACAAACATGAACAGACCATTTTCTGGAAATTCTGGCATTTGAGCCAGCACAATGCCGCCCACCTGCGCCATCGCCTCCACGATCAGCACCCCCGGCATCAGCGGACGTCCCGGAAAATGCCCTTGAAAATGCGGCTCGTTAAACGTGACGTTTTTGATCCCGACTGCAAGCTTGGCGGGCACATATTGAATGATCCGATCGACTAGCGAGAACGGATAGCGGTGCGGCAGCAGTCGGTGGATGTCATTAATGTCAAATACAGTTGTTTGATCAGCAGTCTGATCTGGCTCCGAATTCAAGGCAGCAGTGGTTGGGAGCGTATGGACATCTGTCAAAATTGCCATGAGTAAAGTTTTGTTAGGAATACAACAGCGAAGTTGAGCGGATATTACAAGAAACTCTACCAGCAGCCTAATGGCTCAAGCAGCGGTCTAGCTGTTGAGCCAGCCGCAGATGCAGCTCATGGCTCGCCTTATAGGCTAGAAAATGAGCGACCGGGAAATCTCCCAGCAGGCTTAAATCACCTACTAAGTCTAAAAGTTTATGACGCACTGGCTCATTTGAAAATCTCAGCGGTGGATTTAACCAGCCAGACTCGTCACAAACCAGGGCATTGTCCAGGCTGCCGCCTCGAATTAGCCCCTGCTGCCGCAGTGCCTCTAGCTGATGCGCCAGCCCAAAGGTGCGCGCTGGCGCAATGGCGGCGGCAAAGCTGTCCTCTCCCCTAGCGTCCGGGCTTAAAGCCTCTGGTGCCCAGCTCTGCCACTGATTGCCAATTGCCGCCAGCTCAAAGTCAATGCCGTAGGTAAAGCGCAGCGCCGCAGCAGGCAATGCGGCCACAAAGGCATCGCCAGACTGGAGCCAAATCGGCTGACTCAGCCTGCGGATCGGGCGCGGCTGCGGCTGAGCAACCCAGCCAGCCTGCTGAATCGCCTCCACCCAGCCTTGCGCCGAGCCGTCCAGCAGCGGCACTTCCACCCCATCGATTTCGATCCGGGCATTGTCGATCCCCAGTGCCGCTAAGGCAGCCAGCAGATGCTCAACCGTGCGGACTGAGGCTGCGTGATGGCGCAGCTCGGTGGAAAGCCGGGTCTGGTAAACTGCCGCGAGCTGCGCCGGAATTTGGGGCTGATCGGGCAGATCTACCCGTACAAAATAGCGCCCTGCGCCAACTGGAGCAGGCAAGACGCGCAGCCGCACCGATTCACCGCTGTGCAGACCAACGCCAGATCGTTCAAACCCTGATGCTAAGCTCTGCTGAGCTACCCCCAACGCTAGCCTCTGCGAAGCTGTCTGCTCACCTACAGCCGTCATATCCACTCCTCACCCTTCTGTCTGCCCCAAACTAGAGGCCATCAGAGTTGCTCTAGAACCGCTCGCCGATTCCAAAGTGAATCCGATTTTCTCCATCGTCATTGATTGCATAGTCTACTCGAATCTGGCCGAGCGGTGACTGGACGCGAATCCCGACGCCGTAGCCAAATCCAGATCCGGGCTTGCCGCGAATTCCCGCCGGGTCGCCCTGCACCTGACTGCCTGATCCCAAGTCGCTACCTGCATCTAAGAACAGAGCGCCGCTGACAATGCTGAACACCGGGAACCGATATTCAATCGTGCCTTGCAGATAGCTCTTGCCGCTGGCCAGCTCGCCCCCATCATAGCCTCGCACCGAGTCTGTACCGCCCAGCGAGAAGGCTTCATAGGGCGGGAAGTCGCCCAGAATTGTGCCACCCTGCACATTAAAGGCCAGCGCCTGCGGACATTCGCTGGGCGTGGGGCGATCTTGCTGACAGCCGCTGGTGAACTGGAGCAGTCGTACCGGAATAAAGTAGCTGTAGCTGCCGCGCAGGCGATTGTAAAACAGGCTGCTCAGCCCCAGTGACTGCTCAGTGCTCAGCCGCAGCACGGAGCCGCTCGTAGTCTGCACCGGGTCGTTGCGCCGATCCTGCGAGGCCGAAAACTGCAAGGTAGCGACATTATCGACCCCGGAGCGATTGTAGCTGAGCAGATTGCCAAACTCATCTCTAGGGGTAATGGTGCCATCGCGGTCGATCACCGCAATGTTCTGATACTGAAGCCCCAGCGAGGCGCGCCAGTTATTCTCCAGCGGTCGGGTAAAGCTAATGCCACCGCCAAATCGCCGGATGCGGGGACGGTCGCCGTTGGGTAGCGTAATCTCGTCGTCGCCGCCGTCAAACACCAGCGAAATTGACTGACGCCCGAAGGCATTGACGGTATAGGAGGTGCGGTAGGGATCGGTAGCAATCCAGGGATCGGTGAAGCTGAGGTCAAACAGAATATCCCGCTGGCCCACCTGAATCTCGGCGTTGAGCCGCTGGTTGTTGCCGCCCAGGTTCTGCTCTTGCAGGCTGACTGCCCCAAACAGACCGCTGGTGGAGCTAACCCCGGCGCTGGCGGCCAGAGAGCCAGTGCGCCGCTCGGTGGTGTTAATGACTACGTCAACCTTGCGCGGGTCTTGGCCGGGATTGAGCGCAATATTTAAGTCCTCAAAGATTCCCAGCGCAAAGGCACGCTGAAGATCGCGCTGGATCAGGGTTTGGTTAAAGACATCTCCCGGCTCCGAGTTAAACTCGCGGGTGATAATGAAGGGGCGCGTCCGACCGCGGATTGGCTCGCCATCTTCGTTGACCGCCTCGCCGTCTCGGTTAAAAAACCGAATGTTGATGCTCTCAATTTCGCCTTCTGCGACTTCTAAGGTTGCTGTGCCATCTGCACCAATTTGAGGCGCGGCAACGACCTGAGCTAGCACATAGCCGTTGTCTTGATAGAGCTTGTTCAGCGCCTCAATTCCCAATTGGAGGGCGCGGAGGTTGGCCGTCTCACCATATTGAGTCGCAAAAATTTGTTCAACCGCCGCCGGCAGCGTCACCTGCTCGCCTTGATATTCGAGCAGCGGCAAATCACCGTTTTCGTCAGGCACTGACAGCAAGCTACCCTGTAGCGTCACCTCCCTCAGCGTGGGGTTGGACTGCACCACAAACGTGACTTGCACCCCCAGCGGCGTGTCGGTGGGAATGGCCTGCACGTTGGAAAAGAAGCCGGTCGAAAACACCGCATTGATATCTTCTTGGAGCTGAGAGCGAGTCGTGGTGCGCCCCGGCCTCGTTCGGATCGCGTTGTAAACTTCTTCTTCAAGTTCTGGCGTGGCTGCACCTTCTACTACCACCTCTGAGACTAGCACTCTGGGTTCGGGAGCCGGAGCCGGAGGACTGCCTGGAACGGCTGCGGGTGGGGCAGATGCGGGCGGAACGGGCGGGTCGGCTGCGGGCGGCTGAGCGGAATCGCCGGCGGGTGCATCTGGTGCTGGAGCGGCCTGCGAGGTTTCGATAGCGGGCGTTAGAGCCAGCGGATCGCCCGCCGTGGGATCAAGTGAGGCTTCTGTGAGTAGCGCATCTAGATCGATCGGCGCAGACTCTGCTGTCGAGCCGTCAGGCGGGTCTTGAGCCACAGGCGCGGCTCCGGCTGGAGTCGAGAGATCTGTCGGGGGAATGCTCTGGTCGTCTGGCTCCCCTGCTGTCTTTGATGCGGTATCTGTGCCATCTAGCCTGATGCTTTCAACTTGGCCAGAGGTTAAGGAGCCGAAAGCTGCCGCTCCAGTTTCGCCATGATTTAAACCCGCAACAGCGTCGGGGGCGGATGGCTCTGCCTGAGCCTTGACAGGATTTGCTAAGCCCAGCGCCGCCGAAGCAGTCAAAGCTGCCAGCACAAGAGGAGAAAATTGCATACAGTTTAAATTATTTGGCACTTCCACACACCGAACAGCAGAGCAAGAGATCAGGTTTTATCAGGCTTTTTCCCAGGCTTTTTTCCAGGCTTTTTAAAAATGTGAAGCTATACGAACAGAACGCAGCAATTTTACAGCATTGTTTAACCCCCTAACTGAATTGGCTGTGCCAGAACTCGTTCTAGCACCTGCTGATAACCCGCCTCCACATTACCGAGATCCTGACGGAATCGGTCTTTGTCCATGACGCGCCGCGCCGGATCGCGCTCAGCCTGATTCCAGAGGCGGCAGGTGTCAGGGCTAATCTCGTCAGCCAGCAAGATCTGCTGCTGCGCGTCTAGACCAAACTCCAGCTTAAAATCCACCAGCGTAATGCCGCAGCTTTGAAAAAACGCTGACAAAATCTGGTTGATGGCAAGCGCCTTCAGCCGCAGCTGTTCGGCCTGTTCGGCAGTGGCGAGCTGCATTAACAGCAGCCGTTGGAGAGTCAGCAGCGGGTCGCCCAGGCTGTCGTTTTTGTAGTAGAGATCAACCAATGGTTCGGCCAAGACAGTGCCCAAGGCAATCCCTGTCTGTTGACAGAGACTCCCGGCAGCAATGTTCCTGACGACGACCTCAATGGGCAAAATCTTCACAGCTTTCACCCGCATTTCGGTGGGCGCAGGCGAGTCAATCCAGTGCGTGGCAATGCCGTGAGCCTCCAAAAGCTGAAACAGATGGGTCGAAATGGCACAGTTGATTGCGCCTTTTCCAGCAATATTGCCGCGCTTTTGGGCATTAAAAGCTGTGGCGTCATCTTTGAAATAGGTCAGCAAGATACCCGGATCATCCGTGGCATAGAGGATCTTAGCTTTGCCTTCGTAGAGCTTGGAAGGGGCGTTCATCTGGATAACGTCCGTTGAAAGAGAGAGCAAAGTCGAGCGCTGGGAATCACGATTAATCTTTGAACAAACTTAATCATACTACTGGCGTGATACCCTACAAAATTCGCCCGACGAGTCAATTCTTGCAATCTGGCTGCTGAGTGATCTGAATCAGGGCATATAAACTTGAAAGCAGCACCCAGTGCATCAGGTTAATTCGAGCGTCGTAGAAGGTGACATCAAATAGCGCGAAAGCTAAGCAGCCCCAGAAGGCTAGCAGGTAGGCCAGCAGCAATGCGCGTTCGGGTGGCGGGGCGGTTCTGAGCTGTCTCACAGCCTGAACGCAGATTCTACCGACCAGCCAGCAGAACAGCAGCAGCACCGGGATGCCCGCCTCGACCGCCAGCAGCAGCCAGAAGTTGTGCGGATGGGCGATGTATTTGTACTCTGGAATCAGTCCGGGCGGATATTGCAGCTTGAAGTTGCCTAAACCCCAGCCCAGCCAGGGACGTTCTGCTAAAAGGCTGAAAGCGAATCTCCAGACGCCCACACGCGGGTCGTTTGCCCAATCGATCTGGCTCAAGGCGCGTCCGCCGACTCCCAATGCCGCCGCTCCGGTCGCCAAGCCCACTGCGCCCAGCCCCAGCATGATCCGGCTAGCTGGCGTGAACAGGCCAAAGATCAAAAGCTGTGACAGCGCCACCAGCAGACCATTCCGCGAACCCGACGCGAAGATGCCCAGTAGACAAGCACCAGTGCCAGAGTAAAGCAGCGCCTTCTGCCAGGAGAACTTGCGGCTGGATTCAGGTTTAGGTTCGGGGTTATCAGACGCAGCAGCATTGAGCCGACTGTACAGAATCATCCCCAGCCCCAGCCCCAACACCAGCACCAGATAGGCCGCCAGCGCATTGGGATGGCCAAACATCACCATGGCTCGCTCTTTGTGCGGACGCGCCCGAAACCAGCGCGATAGCTCGGTGCGTCTCAGCCATGCCGGAATGCCCGGTGCGCGCAGCCAGTATTCTACCGCCGCGATTAAATTAATTGGAATCGCGGCAATTATCACATCAGTGGCGATTCGCGCCAGCGGCTCTGTGCCTTTGAGCAGATGCGGCAGCACCGTAAACAGCAGCAGATAGGGATAAAAATTGAACAGCTGCAAAAAAGCCTCGCCCCGATTGGCGGCGAACAGGCAGCTGAGCCAGAGCAGCCCGGTAATCGCCAAAACCAGATTGCGCGTGGTGACATCCAGCGCCGAGCGCCGGAACTTGATCCAGAGCAGGCCGATCACGGCAGACAGAGCCGGAAATGCTGCAAAAAATAAGTACGGAAAGCTGACAAAGCTGAAGCGAAACAGCCGCCAAATGAATGAGGTTGAAGAAATCAGCCGCCGCATATCTAAGTTAATAGGCTCCTTCGCCCGTCAGCACCACCCAAACCGTCCGCAGCAAAATATAGACATCGAGCCAAACCGACCAGTTGCGGACATAGTAGGCATCCAGGCTGACTCGCTCTTCGTAGGTAATATTATTGCGTCCCGACACCTGCCAGAGTCCGGTTAGCCCCGGAATCACTTTGGTGTAGAGCGAAAACTTGTCGCCGTACCGGGGAATCTCTTCGTCCACAATCGGGCGCGGCCCCACCAGGCTCATCTCGCCCCGCAGAATATTCCAGAGCTGCGGCAGCTCATCTAGGCTAGTGCGGCGCAAAAACCGGCCAATTGGCGTCACACGCGGATCGCGCTTCAGCTTGTGGTCGCGCTCCCAGGCTGCTTGCTGTTCGGGATGGCGCTCTAGATAATCCTTCAGCACCGCGTCGGCATTTTGCACCATCGTCCGAAACTTCCAGGCTTTGAAGGTTTCGCCGTTTTGGCCAATCCGCTGCTGACTGTAAAACACTGAGCCATGTGAATCGAGCTTGACGAGCAGCGCAATCAGCAAAATCAGCGGCAGCACCAGCAGCCCCCCAATCAGCGTCGCCGCCAGATCAATCGAAAACTTGGCGAGGCGGGGTCCCGGCAGCAAGAGCCTTTGGCGCACTTCTAGCCCCAGCACACCGCCCATATCTTTGGCTTCCACCCAGAGGCTAGAGAACTCAAACAGATCGGGAATTACCAGCAAATGCGCGAAGCTGCTGCCGTAGCGCTCTAGCAGGCTCAAGAGTCGGTCGCGTGGCACTCCCGGCATGGCGACAATGGCGTAGGGAATTTTGCGAGTGCGGGCTAGTCCCGGCGCAAGCTCTACGCCGCCCACGACCGGCACGCCATGCAGCGTTCCATGCTTCTGCGGATCGTCATCTAATACCAAAACGGGTCGCAAGCCCGTACCAGGACGGCGCTTCAGCGTGCGGATTACCATGCTGCCTGTCTGGCCAGCTCCCAGAATCATCACCGGGTAGCCCCACCAGCTTTTGCGGGCAAACAGCAGCCGCATGGCCGCGCGGTAGGCAATTACCAGCAGCACCGACAGCACCCAGGCCATGATAAACACGCCGCGTGAATAGATCTCACCCTCGCGCCGCATAAACACCATTGCCGCCAGCACCAGATACATTAGCGTCGTGGTCAGGCAAATCCAGCGCATCTCGTCTACCGGACTCATCGCCACGCCGGGATAGAGCCCCACCAGCGCGTATGCCGCCACAAACAGCCCCAAAATGGGGAACATCTGCCAGTAGAGCGACGGCGGAAACTGGCCGTCTAGAGCAAGTCGGGTGGAGACGGCAGCCACGCCTGCGGTGGCCAAAGCCAGCAGGTCGGAGCTAATCATCACGGCATAGGTCGGCCAAGATCGCGTCGAAAGCGTCAGCGCCACGAGCGTTGGAGATAGCGTGCGGTTAAGCTGCATTTCGGTTAGATACTCCTCACGCTAATACTGTAGGGCATCGCGCCGAAATTCTGTGTATTTGCGTTCGATTAGGCCAGATAGCTCTTGCTGAAACCGCTCTGGCCGGAACCGCTCGGCGTTGTAGGCCAGCTTCTCGACTGGAAATTCTAGCTGCCCAGAGGCTAGCCCTGCTTCAAAGGTTTTGACGGCCTCCACTAAAGACTCAACGTTTTGTTCTGGAAACAGCAGCCCTGTCCCAGGCCGAACAATTTCGACTGCGCCGCCTTTGCCGTAGGCAATCACGGGCGCACCTGCCGCCTGCGCTTCCACCAGCGAAATACCAAAATCTTCCGCCGCCGCAAACACGAACGCCTTGCAGCGCTGCATTAGGTCAATCACGGTTGCTTCGGGCTGGTGTCCCAAAATCTGTACGTTAGCGCCCGCCATCGCCCGCAGGCTATCCCGTTCAGCTCCATCGCCCACGACAATCAGCGGCAGACCCAGCTGATTAAAGGCGCGCACAATTAGCCCTACCTGTTTGTAAGGCACAAACCGCGACAGCACAAAATAAAACTCTTCGCGCTGGGCCTGCGGCTTAAACCGCTCCACGGCCACAGGCGGATAGATCACCTCCGCCTCGCGTCGATAGGTTTTGCGAACTCGCCGCGCCACATACTGCGAATTGGCCACAAAATAATCGACCCGATTGGCGGTGCTCAAATCCCAGAGCCGCAGGTAGTGCAGCACGAGTTGCGTTAAGGCTGATTTGAAGCCGCGCGTCAGGTTTGCGCCCTTCAAATACTGCTGCTGCAAGTCCCAGGCATAGCGAATTGGCGTATGCATATAGCAAATATGCAGCTGATCGGCGCGAGTCAGCACGCCTTTGGCCACCGCATGATTGCTGGAGAGCACCAGATCATAATCAGAGAGATCAAACTGCTCAATCGCCAGCGGCATCAGCGGCAGATAAGCCCGAAAGCGCGGATTGGCGAAGGGTAAGCGCTGCAAAAACGAGGTGGTGACAGGCCGATGCTGGATGAAAAACTTCAGCTCTTCGGGCAGAAACTCCACCAGGCTAAACAGATCGGCATCAGGATAGAGCAGCAGCATTTGCTCCGCCACTCGCTCGGAACCCGCATAGGTGACGAGCCACTCATGCACGACAGCTGTACGCATCTCGATTCTGCTCCACTCATCTCACAACCTGCCTCTTAGCGTAATGGCTGGGCGTCACGATAGCGCCAGGAATTCAGACAGTATCTTTTTGGGCAGTACCTTACTTAAAAGTGCATACTGCTCGGTTCGTAAAGTTTTGTCTAAACTTAAATCATCGGCAGTCACTCAGCTGATCAGCTCTGCACGACTTGCTGATTTAGCCGCTGGTTTCAGTTCATTTCTGCAAAACCTAGAAATCTAAACATCAGGAGGATTCTGGCCATGATTACAGTTCGGGCTGCCAACGACCGAGGCCATGCCAACTTTGGCTGGCTCGACAGCTACCACAGCTTTTCGTTTGGTCAATATTATGATCCCAACCACATGGGCTTTCGGGCGCTGCGGGTGATCAACGAGGACTGGATTGCCCCCGGCCAAGGCTTCCCGACGCATCCGCACCGCGATATGGAAATTTTGACCTACGTGCTTTCGGGCAGCCTTTCGCACCGCGACAGCATGGGCAACAGCGCCACCGTCAAGGCCAACGAACTCCAGCGGATGACCGCAGGCACGGGCGTAACGCATAGCGAATACAGCGACGCCGAGCAAGAAACCCATCTGCTGCAAATCTGGATTCTGCCGGATACCAACGGCCTGACGCCGAGCTACGAAGAGGCTCAATTCCCGATTGCAACCCGGCAGGGCAACTGGCGCTTGCTGTCCAGCCGCCAAGGGGGCGAGGGCGCGGTGATGCTGCATCAGGACGTGAATCTTTACGCCACAGCGCTCACCGCAGGCGACCAGCAGCCGTTTAGTCTGCGCTCCAATCGGCACGCTTGGCTGCAAGTGACACAGGGCAAAATCAGCCTCAACGGTTTGTCGCTGGAGGCGGGCGACGGTGCGGCAATTAGCCAGGAAACTCAGCTCGATATTCAGGCGCATTCTGACGCTGAGCTGCTGCTGTTTGATCTGGCTTAGGCGATGAAGGAGGCGATGAAGTAACAGGGTAACTTGGCGGTAGCCTGCGACTGGGTTACTCTGTTGTCAGTTTGCCAGAAAGAACTTGCCAGAAAGAACTTGTCTAGAGATAACTTGTCTAGAGATAACTTGTCGGAGAGAAACCCTTGCCCGAACCGATCACGCAGGTACAGCCCCCCCTAGAATTTATTGCACCAGACTTTAACCCGCTGGTCTACCAGACGGCTCAAACGCTGCTGCCGCTCTGGATGCGCTGGCAGGTCAAAATTGCTGAGCTTGAGGTGAAAAATCCGGAACGACTGGTCGAGCTATATCGCCAGTTTCAGGCAGGCGAGCTGCGCTTTATGATTGCTTTTCGGCATCCCAGCGTCAATGACCCGTTTTGTTTAATCAATCTGCTGTCGCGGGTGATTCCCGCTACGGCCAAAGCAAAGGGCGTATCGCTTACATCACCCGTTCACGCGCATTTTATTTACGATCGCGGCATTCCGCTCTGGGCAGGCTCGCAAGCAGGCTGGTTTTTCTCCCAGATGGGCGGCACGCCAATTCGTCGGGGCGGCGTAGATTTGGCGGGGCTGCGCTCAATTCGCAATCTGTTTGCCAACGGGCAGTTTCCAATGATAGCGGCTCCCGAAGGCGCAACCAACGGCCATACCGAAATCGTCAGCCCGCTAGAGCCAGGAATTGCTCAGTTTGGCTTCTGGTGTGCCGAAGATTTGCAGAAAGCTGGCCGCTCTGAACAAGTGCTGATTCTGCCGCTGGGCATTCGATATCGCTACCTCACGCCGCCCTGGCAGGCAATTGAGGATCTGCTGGATCAGCTGGAGGCCGGTCAGCAGCAGCACCGTGGTGCTG